>JAJQDL010000192.1:17270-46734 GCA_021202235.1 Lachnospiraceae bacterium | reverse complement strand
GGCAAAGGCCATGGCAAAGAAACCGGTGTTGATCTTGGTTCGGTAACCGAGGGCGATGGCCACGGCGATGGCTGCTACGATAAGAACACTTAACATTTTCTTTCTCCTTTTGTCAGAACAGCTGATGATTTTTGAATTTCAAATAGATGATTCAAGCTTGCAGGGTGTTTACTCAATGCCCAGAAGCCGGGCGGGCAGGTCGTGCGTCATGTAACGGATCTGTTCCTCGGAAACTCCCTGATCGCTCAGGTACTGCAGATACTCCGCAAGCGCCAGTTCCCAGTGAGGATTTTCCGTCTGACCGCCGTCGGTGGAGATCAGGATGTTGTGATATCCCACAGCCTGGATGGCTTCCAGGTTCATGGGCAGGTTGCTTTTGTACTTGCCGCCGCCCAGCGGCTGGGCGTAGCAGTGTTCCAGCAATACATCATAATCCCGTGCAATGCGTACCTGATCCTCAAGACTCATGCCGACCAGCCACCATTCCGGGTGTGTAACGACGATCTTTTTGACACCGGCATCCCGGGCGGCTTCCACAACAACAAAGGCTTCCTCTGGTGAGACGTGGGCGGTTCCCAGAACGGCGTCATACTCCTGCACCAGGTGGAAAATATCATTAAGTTCCGGTACGATCCTGCCATCCCGTACGACCTCCACGCACCCCTCCGTGGATTTTTTGTTTTTCAGCAGGTGATTGCGGGCACTCTGGGTGGGCAGCCATACGACCTTTGCCCCCAGCTTCAGAGCTACTTCCGTGGCGACGGGATTAAGCCCTCCGACTTGGCGGTTCAGAGTGATACTCCCAAACATCGTGAAGTTGTTGCTGCCGCCATGAACGATCTCATTGTGGCGGTTGCAGAGATAGGCCCGGTCCATGGTCGTTCCCTGGTGCGTTTTGATGACGATGGCCCGTGCTCCGACGCGGATTCCCGCTTCCATGAGCTCGAAATCATCATAGGCACGCTTGCGGATGTCCGGGTTGCTGTGGACGTGCATGTCGATGACGCCTCTGAGTGATACGTCTGGCATGACTTTCTCCTCCTTCTTTTCTCTCGCATGATCTGCGGCGGATGATTTGATAAAGTTATCAGATCATTGTTTTTCTGTTGATTGTATTTTATAATGAAAGAGATATCGGGGAAAGGGGAAATAATATATATCTCCCATCGGAAAAACCGATGGAAAGAAGGAGAAGAAGCATGGAAATGAAAGAAATGCTGTATATTGTTACGATCGCGGAGGAAGGAAGTATTTCCCGGGCGGCAGAGAAGCTGTACATGGCACAGTCGAGCCTGAGCCAGTTCCTGCAGCAATATGAGGCTGAATTAGGAACAAAATTGTTTCGCCGGACTTCTACGGGCGTATATCCCACAGATTCAGGAAAGGTTGTGCTGGAGCATGCGCAGAAAATACTTCAGCAGTACCACCTGATGCGCAGTCAGGTGTCTGATATTGAAGGGCTGATTAGCGGGCATATTACGCTGGGAATCAGCACCTTTCGGGGGATGTATATGCTGCCGAAGGTGATGCGTGCTTTCTACCAAAAATATCCTCATATTCATGTGGACATCATTGAGGCGAATAGTATGGCTCTGGAAGAAGAAATGATGCGGGGAAAGCTGGACTTGGCTCTTCTGGTTCTTCCGTTGAGTCGTCTGAAAACGGACACGGAGCTGCTGGTTCGGGATGAGGTCATCCTGGTGACAAGCCCTGAGCATGAGCTGATGCAGGCGGCAAAACGAAGAGAGGATGGACGATTGTATGTAGATCTGGCGGATACGGCGCCGTATGAGTATATCCTCAGCGACAGGGATACGATTCTGGGGCATATTGCCAGGAAGCTGTTTGCAGAAGCCGGTTTTCAGCCCATTTCCCGGAATACAAATATTACAGCGCCTTTTGCGGCGGCAATGGCCCGACAGGGACTTGGGCTGGCTTTTACATATCGCTCCTGTATCGGTGATTATCCGGAAGCGGCTTACCTGTCAGTAGGAGACGAAGGCGTGTGGCTGGATCTGGCTCTCGTCTATCCGGCAGGGAGTTATCGCTCTCTGGCGACCCGTGAGTTCGCGCGGATCTTTCGGGAGAGTCTCGGCGTCTGAAAACAGAGCGGCTTTATGTTTCTTTTGTTCCATGGCTCTATTCATTGAAGGACTTGGAAGAGAAATATTTACACAGCTGTTCCTCATACATGAGCTGGTTCAGGATATATTTCTGCCCTGAAGGGTCCAGCCCCCGGAAGATGCGCAGAAGCTCTTCTTCTTCAGGCGAGAGAGGAACCGGCGGAAGGGTGTCTTCTCGCTCCATGAGATAATCCAGGCTGATGCCGGTCAGATCGCAGAAAGCGGCGAGAAGGGCGGCAGGCGGCTCTCTTTCGCCTCTTTCATAGGTGCCGTAGGCTTGTCGGGAAATGTGCAGATGAGCGGCCACCTGTTCCTGTGAGAAATGCAGGTGGCGGCGGATGATTCTTAATCGCTGGAGCATGGGAGCCTCCTTCCTTATGTTGCTGCGCTTCTCGATGTTATGAATCAAAACGTTTTGAAGGACTGATCTTGCGCTGTTTGCGTTCTTTCTCTGATTTTTTGTTACCAGTGTCTTTATAATTATAGAAGGGAAGAAAGGGTTTGACCACGAACAAAAAGTGTGGATTCCACAGTGACGAATCCACACTTTTATGATATATTGTGATAAGAGGCCGAAGGCTGCCTGTTATGTGAAAAAAGGAGAAGCGAGTATGTACGATTATCTGGTAGTAGGCGCCGGCCTGTACGGCGCTGTATTTGCCCGTGAGGCGAAGGAACGGGGGAAATCAGTCCTTGTGATCGATAAGCGTCCGCACGTGGCGGGGAACATTTATACGGAAAAGATCGAGGGGATCCATGTTCATAAGTATGGAGCACACATCTTCCATACGAACAATAAGAAGGTCTGGAACTATATCACGCGCTTTGCGGAGTTCAACCGCTTCACGAATTCACCGGTAGCGAATTATCACGGAGAGCTTTATTCCATGCCCTTTAATATGTATACCTTTAACAAAATGTGGGGCGTTGTGACGCCGGAAGAGGCGGAGGCGAAGATCAACAAGCAGCGGGCGGAGATCCAGGGAGAGCCGCGGAATCTCGAAGAGCAGGCCATTTCTCTGGTGGGCCGGGATATCTTTGAGAAGCTTGTGAAGGGCTATACGGAGAAGCAATGGGGGCGGGACTGCAAAGACCTCCCCGCGTTTATCATCAAGCGCCTGCCGGTTCGCCTGACCTTTGACAATAACTATTTCAACGCACTGTATCAGGGAATTCCGATCGGCGGCTACACGAAGCTGGTGGAGAACTTGCTTTCTGGTATTGAGGTGCGCCTGGAGACGGATTATCTGGAACAGAAGGCGGAACTGGACGCTCTGGCGGAGAAGGTGGTCTACACGGGGCCGATCGATGCCTATTTTGATTATTCTCTGGGGCATCTGGAGTATCGCTCGGTGCGCTTTGAGACGGAGCTTCTGGACAAACCGAATTTCCAGGGAAATGCGGCAGTGAACTATACCGATCGCGAAACGCCCTGGACACGGATCATCGAGCATAAATGGTTCGAGTTCGGAAAGCATGAGCAGTGAAAAGACCTCCCGAAGACGATCATCAGCCGGGAGTACAGCTCTGAGTGGAAGCCCGGAGATGAACCTTACTACCCGGTGAATGATGAGAAAAATGGCAGACTGTATGAGGAATACTGCAGACTGGCTGAGGCAGAGAAGAAGGTGGTCTTCGGTGGTCGACTGGGTGAGTACCGATATTATGATATGGACGCGGTGATCGCAGCAGCACTGGAGAAGGCGGAGAACGTCCTCTGAAAAAAATGTTCCTGCGGGCGCGGAAGAGCGCTCTTTGGGAACGCCTGGTCAGGTGCCTGAGCAGGGCTGATCAATGAAGCGTGCGGGAGGCGAAGCATGGACTGGTTTGTAGTGATCCTTGTTATCGTGTATCTGCTGATGATACTCGGGGTCGGAATCTATTCCTCGAAAAAAATAAAGAATACTTCGGATTATCTGGTGGCCGGACGGCAGCTCGGTCCCTGGCTTGTGGCGGGATCGCTGGCGGCGACCGGCCTGGACGGCGGCGCCACACTGGGTGTCGTGTCGAATACATACGGAAAATGGGGCGCCAGTGCGATCTGGTATCCTCTGTCGATCGGGCTGGCGTTTTTTGCGCTTTATTTTCTGGCGCCGCGTCTGCAGCGGACGAAGGAAAAGACGGTGCCTGAGTATTTCCGGCTGCGCTATGGGAAGACGGCGGGCTTCCTGGCCAGTGCTTTGTCAATTGTCTCTGTCGTCGGCCTGACCGCGGGGCAGCTGAAGGTCTCGGCCTCGATCCTCGAGGTAATGCTGGGCATGGATTACAATACGGCGCTGATCCTGGTGGCAGTGATTATTTCCGCCTATGCAATCCTGGGAGGGCTGTGGAGCGTGGTGCTGACAGACTGTATCCAGTTCTTCTTTATCCTCATCGGGATGGGGGCGGCGATTCCCTTTGTCCTGCGTCTGGCGGGAGGCTGGAGCGCCGTGCAGGAGGCAGTTCCGGCGGAGACGCTGAGCCTGACGGCCGGGATCGGCGGCTGGGGACAGATCCTGGGCTATCTGCTTCTCTTTGTCACATCCTTTGCCGTGGGGGAGGAGGTCATGCCCTGTTACTATGCGGCGATGGATGAGAAGGCCGGGAAACGAGGCTCGCTGATTGCCGGCGCCGGGGTATGCCTTTATGCGGGAATTCCGGTGATGCTGGGAATCATCATCCAGGCTCTGTATAATCAGGGGACTCTCAGCAGCGGTGTGATGGCGGCGATGGAGCAGAGCGGACGCTATGCGCTGCCGGCTCTGGCGGTCACCAGCATGCCTTCGTTGATCGTGGCAGTTTTGTTCGCGGGTATCCTGTCTGCGACGATGTCCAGCGCGGATTCGGCCCTTCTGGGGGCAGGGTCTGTTTACAGCAATGATGTTTACAAGGTCTATATCTGCCCGGAGGCAGGCAGCCGCAAGGTGGTGGCGGCAGCGAGGATCTCGATGGTGTTCGTGATGATTTTCTCGTTTATTACAGCCATATATGGGGGAGAAGTCCTGAGCCTGATCGCTGCTTCTCTGGCGCTTCGGGCAGTGGGAGCTTTCGTGCCTTATGTGAGGGGGCATTTCTGGAAGGGCGCTTCCCGGGCAGGTTGTCTGGTCTCTCTGGTGGCCGGTACGGGCGCGTATCTGGTTACGGTGACGAACCTGGTCTCTCTCCCCATGATCAATGCTCTCCTGCCGGCTTTAGCGATCAGCGGCCTGTGCTTCTTCTTCTTTAGCTGGCTGCTCCCTGATAAAGAGAAGGAAAAGACAAATAAAGATAATTAAAACGAAAAATAGATACAGAACATAACGCGATACAAAACATTAAATTAATAAAATAACGCATCGGCACTGACAAAGCGGGACGAGACGAAAATAATGGGCTCATGGTTGGCAAAGGCGCCGCGGATTATACCCGCGGTGCCTTTTTCTGTACATACGGGTCGCGCGCAGCCCGTGTGCAAGGGGCCGGAGCTGAGGTCACATGGCTTTACCTTCGGGCCAGGTAAACTTGGAAAAGAGGAGGAAAGCTACATGTCAGCAGAAGTGATTCAATTTGTAGAAGACAATGTATTTGGCGTCTGGTTCCTGATCGGTGCGGCTCTGGTGTTCTTTATGCAGGCGGGGTTCGCAATGGTGGAGACCGGCTTCACGAGGGCGAAGAACGCCGGAAATATCCTGATGAAGAATCTGATGGATTTCTGCATCGGCACGGTGATGTTTATCTTTATCGGTTTCAGTCTCCTGTTGGGAGAGGATATGATGGGGGTCATCGGGAAGCCCGGATTCGACATCTTCACGAACTTCGCGAACTTTGACTGGTCCAACTTCGTGTTCAACCTGGTGTTCTGTGCGACGACGGCAACGATCGTCTCCGGCGCCATGGCAGAGAGAACAAAATTCCTGTCCTACTGTATTTATTCGGCCGTGATTTCCGGCATCATCTATCCGATCGAAGCGCACTGGACCTGGGGCGGCGGCTGGCTGGCGCAGATGGGTTTCCACGATTTCGCGGGCTCGAACTGCATTCATATGGTCGGCGGTATCTGTGCTCTCATTGGCGCGGCGATTCTTGGACCGCGGATCGGCAAATTTGTCCGGGATAAAGATGGCAAGGTGACGAAGGTCAACGTCTTCCCCGGCTCGAACCTGCCAATCGGTGCACTCGGTGTATTTATTCTCTGGCTCGGCTGGTACGGATTCAACGGCGCGGCGGCGACTTCTGTGGAGGAGCTGGGTTCGATCTTTATGACAACGACGATTGCTCCGGCAGTAGCGACCGTGGTCTGCATGATTTTTACCTGGATCAAATACGGCAAGCCGGATGTTTCCATGTGTCTGAACGCCTCTCTGGCCGGTCTGGTGGCTATTACAGCTCCCTGCGACGTCTGTGATGCTCTGGGCGCAATGTTTGTCGGCGCCGTAGCAGGTCTGCTGGTTGTGTTCGGTATTTGGTTCCTGGATCATGTGATCCATGTGGACGATCCTGTGGGTGCAGTCGGCGTTCATATGATGAACGGCATCTGGGGTACGCTCTCGGTCGGACTGGTGGCGACGGATACGGCGCCCGCTTTTTCCCGCGGCCTTGGAGACGGTGTGACCTACGGCGCTAACCAGATTGCGGGACTGGGGCTTTTCTATGGCGGCGGTTTCCGCCAGCTGGGCATTCAGCTGATCGGTGTGTGCGCGACGGCGGCCTGGACAGCCGTGACGATTACGATCACCTTTGTCGTGATCCGGGCTCTCGTAGGACTGCGTGTCACGCAGGAGGAGGAGATCGAAGGCCTTGATTCCAGCGAACATGGTCTGCCTTCCGCCTATTCCGGCTTTGCGATGATGGATGTCTCGAATAACATGATCATGGAAGAAAACGAGAATACGCAGATTGGTTCGGATGACTATGTCACAGCGACCGAGGCACAGCGCGCGGCAGCTGTCCGGGTGGCCCGGGTTCCGGTTCCTTCCGACACGGGTATGTACAAGGTCGTTATCATCGCCAAGCTTTCGCGTTATGACAGGCTGCGTAAGGCTATGAACGAGATCGGCGTAACTGGTATGACCGTCACTCAGGTCATGGGCTGTGGCCTGCAGAGAGGCGCCGGTGAGAAATACCGCGGCGCTGAAATCGATTCGACTTTACTGCCAAAGGTCAAGGTCGAGGTGGTTGTTTCCTCGATTCCGGTGGATACAGTGATCGAGGCGGCCAAAAAGACGCTTTATTCCGGACGCATCGGCGACGGCAAGATCTTCGTATACAATGTCGAGCGGGTTGTTAAGGTCCGTACGGGAGAAGAGGATATGGCCGCGCTGGCGGATGTGGAGTAAGCGTGTCCCGTTCCTGACCGGGTTTCCTGGTGTTTTATAATAATGTAAGAACTGTATTTGCAGCCACCTGCGGCGGAATCTGCGGGTGGCTGTATTTCGTGAAAATCTGCCTGACTTCCCGGATTCATATGGTATAATCAAAATCGTGTGCGCAGAAAGCATACTGATTTGTGCACCGAATTGGCGGGAGATCCGCCGCCCGGGATTTCCCGGATGAAAATAAAACAGGAGGTGAAACGTATGCCCACATTCAACCAGTTAGTGAGAAAAGGCAGACAGACCAGTGAGAAGAAGTCTACAGCACCCGCTCTGCAGAAAGGTTACAACTCTCTGCACAAGAAGGCGACGAATGTGTCCGCCCCTCAGAAGAGAGGCGTCTGCACGGCTGTTAAGACTGCGACTCCTAAGAAGCCGAACTCGGCTCTGAGAAAAATCGCCAGAGTCCGTCTCTCCAACGGCATTGAGGTGACCAGCTATATCCCCGGCGAAGGCCATAACCTTCAGGAGCATAGCGTGGTTCTCGTGAGAGGCGGGAGAGTGAAGGATCTGCCTGGTACCAGATACCACATCATCCGTGGCACGCTGGACACGGCGGGTGTTGCCAACCGCAGACAGGCCCGCTCCAAGTACGGTGCAAAGAGACCCAAGAAATAATTTCGCAGGAAATCATTTCTCAGGTAAGATCAAGAGCACATTCTAACTGACAATGTAGTGCCTGGATGTGGGCAAGGAAGCCCTGTACGGCGGCTTAAGTGAGAACGAAAATCTGCGATTTTTGTGATCGAACTTATGCAAAGCAGCGCGGAACAATCAGGACTTCCGCACCTTAAAGTATAACCATATACACCGTCCCGGCGCGAACACATGATGTTTCAATGATGTGAGTACCGATGATCTAATGCCCCACGGGGTAATCTTAATTAAGGAGGGAAGAAACGTGCCGCGTAAAGGACATACCCAAAAGAGAGACGTATTGGCCGATCCCATGTACAACAGCAAGGTCGTGACCAAGCTGATCAACAACATCATGCTGGACGGCAAGAAGGGCGTTGCCCAGAAGATCGTGTACGGCGCTTTCGCACAGGTCGAGGAAAAGACCGGCAAGCCTGCACTGGAAGTCTTCGAAGAGGCGATGAACAACATCATGCCGGTTCTGGAAGTAAAGGCCAAGAGAATCGGCGGCGCCACCTACCAGGTCCCGATCGAGGTCAAGCCCGATCGGCGTCAGGCGCTGGCGCTTCGCTGGCTGACCACCTTCTCCCGCAAGAGAGGCGAGAAGACGATGGAGGACAAGCTGGCGAACGAGATCATGGATGCCGCGAATAACACCGGCTCTTCCGTGAAGAGGAAAGAAGATATGCACAAGATGGCAGAGGCCAACAAGGCGTTTGCCCATTACAGATTTTAGTTTAGGAGGGAGTACCTGTGGCTGGAAGAGAATATCCGTTGGAGAGAACCAGAAACATTGGTATTATGGCTCATATCGATGCGGGTAAGACCACGTTGACCGAGCGTATCCTGTATTATACGGGTGTAAACTACAAGATCGGTGATACGCACGAAGGTACTGCGACCATGGACTGGATGGAGCAGGAGCAGGAGCGCGGTATCACGATCACATCCGCAGCGACCACCTGCCATTGGACCCTGGAGAAGGAGCACAAGCCTGCTCCCGGCGCTCTGGAGCACCGTATCAACATCATTGATACTCCTGGACACGTAGACTTTACCGTTGAGGTAGAACGCTCTCTGCGAGTGCTGGACGGCGCCGTCGGCGTATTCTGTGCCAAGGGCGGTGTGGAACCGCAGTCCGAGAATGTATGGCGTCAGGCGGACACTTATAATGTTCCCCGTATGGCGTTCATCAACAAGATGGACATCCTCGGCGCGAATTTCTACGGTGCGGTCGATCAGATTCGTACCCGTCTGGGCAAGAACGCGATCTGCCTGCAGCTGCCGATCGGCAAGGAAGACGAGTTCAAGGGGATCATCGATCTGTTTGAGATGAAGGCCTATTACTATCTGGATGATAAGGGTGAGCAAATCGAGATCACCGAGATTCCGGAAGATATGCAGGATCAGGCAGAGGAATACCATACCGAGCTCATCGAGAAAATCTGTGAGCTGGATGACGACCTGATGATGGCTTATCTGGAGGGAGACGAGCCCTCTGTGGAGGACCTGAAGAAGGTGCTTCGCAAGGCAACCTGCGAGTGCGAGGCCATCCCCGTATGCTGCGGCTCTGCTTACCGTAACAAGGGCGTACAGAAGATGCTGGATGCCGTGATCGAGTTTATGCCTTCACCTGTTGACATCCCCCCGATCAAGGGCGTTGACATGGATGGCAACGATGTAGTGCGGCATTCCTCGGATGAGGAGCCGTTCTCCGCACTGGCGTTCAAGATCATGGCGGACCCCTTTGTTGGGAAACTGGCCTTCTTCCGTGTGTATTCCGGAACCATGAATTCGGGTTCCTATGTGTACAATGCGACCAAGGGCAAGAAGGAGCGTGTGGGCCGTATCCTGCAGATGCACGCCAACAAGAGAATGGAACTTGATAAGGTGTACTCCGGTGATATCGCCGCTGCGGTTGGCCTGAAGGTTACGACCACCGGCGATACGATCTGCGATGAGCAGCATCCGGTGATCCTGGAGTCCATGGAGTTCCCTGAGCCGGTTATTGACATCGCGATCGAGCCCAAGACTAAGGCTGGTCAGGACAAGATGGGAGAGGCTCTTGCCAAGCTGGCAGAGGAGGATCCCACCTTCCGCGTCACCACCAACAAGGAGACGGGACAGACTGTGATCGCCGGTATGGGCGAGCTGCATCTGGAGATCATCGTGGATCGTCTGCTCCGCGAGTTCAAGGTGGAAGCGAACGTAGGCGCCCCGCAGGTTGCCTACAAGGAGGGCTTCACCAAGACGGTCGAGGTGGACAGCAAGTATGCCAAGCAGTCCGGCGGACGCGGTCAGTACGGACACTGTAAGGTACGCTTCGAACCGATGGACGCGAACGCAGAGAAGACCTTCGAGTTTAACTCCGAGGTCGTCGGCGGCGCCATCCCCAAGGAATATATTCCTGCGGTCGGAGCCGGTATCGAGGAAGCCTCGAAGTCCGGTATCTTGGCCGGATTCCCGGTGCTGGGTGTGAAGGCGACTGTCTTTGACGGTTCCTACCACGAGGTCGACTCCAGTGAGATGGCCTTCAAGATTGCCGGTTCCATGGCCTTCAAGGATGCCATGGCCAAGGCCGGCTGCGTGATTCTGGAACCCATCATGCGGGTCGAGGTTACCACCCCTGAGGACTATATGGGAGATGTCATCGGCGACATTAACAGCCGCCGGGGCCGTATCGAGGGTATGGAGAGCGTCAACGGCTCTCAGCTGATCAAGGGATTCGTTCCCCTGGCTGAGATGTTCGGTTACGCGACCGACCTTCGTTCCAAGACGCAGGGCCGCGGAGCCTACTCCATGTTCTTTGAAAAATATGAGCAGGCACCCAGGTCTGTGCAGGAAAAAATTATCGCGAACAAACAAAAATAGGCTTGAAAAAAGCAGGCCGATGCAATATAATGATTCACAGCTGTATGAAAATAATGCCAGTTGACAGGCGAAGTGATTCAAGGAGGACAACCCAAAATGGCTAAAGCTAAGTTTGAGAGAAACAAACCCCATTGCAACATTGGTACGATCGGACATGTCGACCATGGTAAGACAACCCTGACCGCTGCTATCACCAAGACTCTGCATGAGAGACTGGGTACCGGTGAGTATGTGGCTTTCGAGAATATCGATAAAGCACCCGAAGAGAGAGAGAGAGGTATCACCATCTCCACCGCTCACGTTGAGTATGAGACTGCGAACCGTCACTACGCTCATGTAGACTGCCCCGGACATGCTGATTACGTCAAGAACATGATCACCGGTGCTGCGCAGATGGACGGCGCGATTCTGGTTGTTGCTGCGACCGACGGTGTTATGGCTCAGACCCGTGAGCACATCCTGCTGGCTCGTCAGGTTGGCGTGCCCTATGTTATCGTGTTCATGAACAAGTGCGATATGGTCGATGACGAGGAGTTGCTGGAGCTGGTTGACATGGAGATCCGTGAGCTGCTCGACGAGTATGAGTTCCCCGGCGACGACACCCCCATCATTCAGGGTTCCGCTCTGAAGGCTCTGGAAGATCCGAGCAGCGAGTGGGGCGACAAGATCATGGAGCTGATGGAGGCTGTGGACTCCTACGTTCCCGATCCCGTTCGTGACACCGATAAGCCTTTCCTGATGCCCGTTGAGGACGTCTTCTCCATCACCGGTCGTGGTACTGTTGCTACCGGCCGTGTGGAGCGTGGTACGATTCATGTGTCCGACGAAGTTGAGATCGTTGGTATCCATGATGAGAGCCGTAAGGTCGTCGTGACCGGCGTAGAGATGTTCCACAAGCTGCTGGATGAGGGCCAGGCCGGTGATAACATCGGTGCTCTGCTCCGTGGCGTACAGAGAAACGAGATCGAGAGAGGTCAGGTTCTGGCGAAGCCCGGTTCCGTGACCCCCCACAAGAAGTTCACCGCTCAGGTGTACGTTCTGACCAAGGATGAGGGTGGCCGTCACACTCCTTTCTTCAACAACTACAGACCTCAGTTCTATTTCCGTACCACTGACGTGACCGGCGTCTGCGAGCTGCCTGAGGGCACCGAGATGTGCATGCCTGGCGATCATGTTACCATGACCGTTGAGCTGATCTCCAAGGTTGCCATGGAGGAAGGCCTTCGCTTCGCTATCCGTGAGGGTGGCCGTACGGTTGGTGCTGGCACTGTTGCCACGATCATCGAGTAATTATTCTATAAAACGTTTCGCGGGATGACGTCTTGCGATTTATGGAGCCGCAGTCTCTTGTGTATGTGAGGGACTGCGGCTTATTCTTTATCATATAAGAAAGTCCTTCATATTTCCCTATATGACAAAAAGCCTCCGGCGGATGCGCACTTGCGCGTAAGGAAGCATGTCGCCAAAGCGTATTCTTTTTATAGGCAGCATCCGGACGAGTCTCGAAGGAGAGGAGAAAAACATGTGGCTCTACGATTACAAGGCTGAGGAGGACAATCCATACAGGCAGCCGCCGATGGTAAAAATCACGCATATGTGCTATATCGACAATCTGCCGGATTGGGCCTATCCGTGGCATATACATGACGATTCCTATGAGGTCAGCTTCGTTGTGCGCGGACATGGACTGTTTCATGTGGAGCGGGACACGCTGAAGGTAGAGCCTGGATCAGTGGTTGTGACGCAGCCTGGTGTGAAGCACTATTTTTCCTCCGAAGAAGAGAGTGATGTGCGCTACTATGGACTGCGCTTTCTGGCGGAGCCGGGAGATGAGAATGAGCTGCAGACCTTTTTCCGCAATTTGCCCGGCGATTGCGCCATGACACCGGCAGCCCGTCACATCGAGTATTTTCGTGAGACTATGTGGATGCTTTTTCATATGCATCAGAGTAACGGAGGCCATGCAGATGGGGCGTTTCAGTCGATTTGTCTGGGGCTGTTTGAGTTTGTACGGGAGCTCTTCGCGAATGAGGCGCTTTCCGCGGAGCTGAGTACAGAATACCTGGCCAGCGATATTCTCGACTATATCCTGGAGAATGAAGCCAGCGGCAAAAAGATCACGCTGGATAGTCTGGCGGAGGAATTTCATGTCAGTGCGTCACATCTAAGCCGTGTCTTCAGCCATGCTTACGGGATGTCCCCCATCAACTATCTGATCTATTCGCGGGTCACAAAAGCGACAGAATATCTCCTGAAAACGGATCTTTCGGTGGCAGAGATCGCGGAGCGTCTGGGCTATGAAAATGCCACTCATTTTTCTCATCTTTTTACCGGCCGCCTGGGCTGTACACCTTCGGAATACCGGGCGAGAAACCAGGTGCTGCCGCCCGAGGCAGTGGAGGAAAGCTGAGGAGAAGATAGTGTGGTGCAGAGCCTTAAAAAGGTGAAAATGCCAGCAAAATAGAGGCTGGAGTTGAGCAGATACAAAGGTGACTTTCTGGCAGATTTTTGGTATGCTTGTCATATATAAAAGGTGGACGGGAAGGCGAAATGGTGGATGTCCTGGCTGTCCGGAAAAGGAGATCAGAACTATGAAGATGCAGGCAAAACCATTTCCCGGGTATGAAAATCACTATATGTCCTATCTGCAGGGGGACAGTGAGGAACTGAAAGCGGCCAAAGAGGCACAGGGAAAGGATCTGTTCGGCTATGAGCTGCCGGAGGGAATGACGATGGAGGATCGTGTGATTCCCGGCCAGGAAGAGGGGCAGAAAATCACGGTGCGTGTGTACACGCCGGCAGGCCTGGAAGGACCGGCTCCGATGATCCTGGAGATTCACGGCGGCGGCTGGGTCGGCGGCGGCCTGGACATCGACAATTACCGCTGCATCGAGATCGCAAAGCGGGTTCCGGCGATCGTCGTGAGTGTGAATTATCGTCTCTCCAACGCGGAGGTCTGCTATCCCAAGCCTCTGATGGACTGCTACACGGCCTATATGTGGATGCACGACCATGCGGAGGAGCTGGGCGGAGATCCGACGAAGCTGGGCATGCACGGCACCAGCGCCGGCGGCAATCTGGTAGCCGGTTTGGCCATGTATCTGCGGGATACGATGGGTCCCAAGTGCTCTCTGGCGGTTCTGAACAGTGCGCCGGTACACCTGAACTTTGCGGAGATGGCTTCCTATCATCAGTTCCGCGAGGTATCCATGGATCATGAGGACTATGCCTGTGACGCCGAGGGAACGTATCTCGGCGAGAATCTGACAGGGCCTCTTCCCAAGTATGCGTTTCCGGGGCATTCAGTCGATCTGAAAGGTCTGTGCCCCCACTTTATTCTCGCCGCGGAGTACGATTCACTGCGTGACAGCAGTGTGCGCTATGGCATGCGTCTGCTGGAGACAGGTGTGCCCTGTGAGATGATGGTGGCGCCCCGCGTCGGACATGGCTTCACTGCCGTTCATCATCCCTACACGGAGATGATTCATGACCTGATGGCCGTGTCCTACCGCCGGGAATTCGGGATGGAGTGTTTTTAAAACATGCAGATGTTGAGATGCAGGAGATTTCTTTCGGTCGACGAAAGCCCCCTTGGAAAACGAATGATTTAAAACTCCTTGTGTATCTGTATCAGCCCCCTGTGGAGGAATAGGATTTCTCCACAGGGGGCATTCGCATGTTTCATAGTAAACGGACATGTCCGCTGACGCGAACATCATCATGAATGAAAGTCGATGTCAATGTGTCCTTGCGTGTAAACACGCAGTCCACATTGCCGCCGTCCGGGACTTTCATAGTAAATTTTCATGCCTGCTTCGCAGGCGCCACCACGAATGAAAGCCGATGGCTCCGTGCTTCGCACTCCCGCCATCGCCGTGAGTATTCGTAATCCGCTCATTTTTCTGCGAAAAATGGCTACTTACTCATACTCACTTGCCTGACAAATGTCCATCTGTTCGCTCGTGCCAGCACGGCTCACATCTGGCCGCTTGTCAGACTTTCATAGTAAAAAAGAGAACCGCCCTAACCGGGCGGTTCTCTGTGTGGATGCTTATGTAAGCATAAAATTCATTGGTTTGATCACGGCATATACATACCGGTCCAGGCCCAGGATGTCAGAGCCGGGAACAGGGCAATGATGACGGCAACCAGGACGAGCAGTGCGCTCAGCTTGAGAACCTTCATACCCAGTTCGCCGATGGTGACGCCTGCAATCGGAGCCATAACCAGATTACACAATCCGCAGAACGGGTTGCAAAGACCGACGGCCTGGCACATGATGATGGCAACAACGCCGGTGTACAGGTTTACGCCGTACGCGGACAGCACGGGGCAGAACAGCGGAACCAGGATGGTCATGGCAGCGCCGGCATCCATGAAGGCGCCGAGGATCAGCATGGCAGCCAGAACCATGATCATCATGACTGTGCCGGACATACCAGCGGAGATCATCGCGTTGGCCATCAGGGTCGGGATCTGCAGAGCATTCATACCGGCGGTGAAGACAGCGGCCATGGCGATCATGAAGCAGAGCGGGCAGGCGTTGAAGGCACAGCGCCGCAGTGTCGGGATGATCTCTTCGGGCTTAATCGTCTTGTAAACGAAGACCGCGACCAGGATAGAGTAGACCAGACTAATGACAGCAGCCTGGGCGGTATCGGCGATGCCGCTGAAGATGGAACCCAGGATGATGACGGGGGTCAGGATAGCCCAGATACTGTCCTTCAGCACGGCACCGAAGGACTGCTTGCGCAGCTCATCGACAGCCGCGTTGATCATGACCTGATTGCCGTCGTTGGTCCGCACGCAGTGCAGATAGGCGTAAACCATCAAGAGAAGTCCGGCAGCGACACCGGCTACTGCAGCGATCTGATACAGGGCGACCAGATCCAGACCACCGGCCAGCTGCGAGGCTCCGGTCAGCGGTACGCTGGGAGGGATGACCATACCCAGGCAGCCGGCAGACACCAGGATACTGGCGCTGAACAGCTTGCTGTAGCCCATCTGGATCAGCAGAGGGTAGCACATGGCGCCGACGGCGGCCGTCGTCGCAGGACCGGATCCGGAGATTGCGCCGTAGAACATACAGGTTGCGATGGAAATGATGGGCATGAAGCCTTTCCTTTTGCCGAGGTAATAGG
This sequence comes from Lachnospiraceae bacterium, assembly GCA_021202235.1. Taxonomy (GTDB): domain Bacteria; phylum Bacillota; class Clostridia; order Lachnospirales; family Lachnospiraceae; genus UBA3305. The sequence continues at coordinate 30,633 of JAJQDL010000192.1, read as the reverse complement.
AGAAGGTATCAAAGATCTTCTCGGTCAGACCGCCCTTGGCCATGAACTCACCGGCGATCATGAAGAGCACGATCGTCAGACCGGTATTGCCGCTGACGGCGTTGTCAATGGCAGACTGAGCGATGGTGAGCCAGGTCAGGAGATCGCCGTGTCCCAGCAGCGGAATGCTGGCGGAGGCGATAAAGATACTGCCAACCATGGGGAGCCCCAGCAGGAGCATTCCGCCAAAGAAGAGTATTAAGAATAATGCGATCATTACTTGTTACCTCCCTTCCCGGTGAATACCTTAGCGACATAGTAGATGATGGCGAGTACATAGCCAACAACCGGGGCGGCATAAGCCAGAGCCAGCGGGATGGCCGGTACGGTGGCGTTCTGTGCGCCGGTGGAAACCGCATTACCAAGAGCAATGCAGCTGTAGACCAGCATGATGACCATCATGAGGAACATCAGGATGTCGCAGATAATGGACAGCGCTTTGCCCACACCCTCCGGGTACTTCTGCGAGATGATGTCGATCTTCATGAAGGCGCTGCGCTTCACCATCGGTCCCAGCGCCAGGTAGATCATCCAGGCGTAGGCGTAGTAGGACAGCTGCTTGAACAGGTCAACACTGTCCGGAGCGAAGAACTGCAGAATGAACGTCAGAAGCGTACAGACTGCCGCGATAATCAGGACGACAACCATGAGGTTCTGCGTCAGATCGTCCAGAAAATCTTTTTTCTGTTCCATAAATTACTCTCCTCCTTCTCTGTGAGTAATGATTTTATGATAAAAATATTATAACACTCCGATGATTTTAACAAAAGCAAGTATCTTATCGACTTTTTTACAGAGAAGGTTGATTTTTCATGAGGATGCCCGCAAAAACAAAATTATCTTCTCAAATTTGCAAAAAACACATTTCCTTTCAGATTGAACTGCTCTGCCTTTTGTGTTAGAATGAAAGACATTAGAGGCCTTAGCGAGTCTCACGGGTGCGGCAGAGCCTGTCGTACTGCACATCATAATATAGCTACGGAGTGATCCGTCAGGAGGAACCTATGAACAGAAAAATTGACGAGAAGTCTGCGAACGCCATCCGGGTACTCTCCGCCGATATGATCCAGAAGGCGAAGTCCGGTCATCCGGGTCTGCCGTTGGGCGCTGCCGATCTGACCTACGAGCTGTGGGCCAACCATATGAACCACAATCCGACAGATCCTGCGTGGCCGAACCGCGATCGATTTGTCCTGTCCGCCGGACATGGTTCGGCCATGCTGTACTCTTTGCTGCATCTTTATGGTTATGGGAATCTGTCTCTGGATGATCTGAAACAGTTCCGTCAGATTGGCTCTCTGACCCCTGGTCATCCGGAATATCGTCATACGGTCGGCATCGAAGCGACCACGGGTCCTCTGGGAGCCGGTCTGGGAATGGCCGTCGGTATGGCCATGGCGGAAGCGCATATGGCGGCTGTATTTAATAAGGAAAGTTATCCTGTCGTAGACCACTATACCTACGTCCTCTGTGGCGACGGCTGTATGATGGAGGGAATCTCCTCTGAGTGTATGTCGCTGGCTGGCACGCTGAAGCTGGGCAAGCTGATCGTGCTGTATGATTCCAATAAGATATCCATTGAGGGCGACACCGATATCGCCTTTACTGAGAATGTGCAGCGCCGTTTTGAAGCGTTCGGTTTCCAGACGATCACGGTGGAGGACGGTCATGATCTCTCCGCGATCGGTAAGGCCATCGAGCTGGCCAAGGCGGACACTTCCCGCCCGTCTCTGATCACGGTGAAGACGCAGATCGGTTACGGCTGCCCGGCCAAGCAGGGCAAGGCTTCCGCACACGGCGAGCCGCTCGGCGAAGAGAATATTCTGGCGATGAAGGAGAATCTCGGCTGGGAAAGCATGGAGCCTTTCTATGTGCCGGAGGATGTCTACGAGAATTATCGTGAACTGGCTGCCTCGAAGGCTCCGGCCGAAGAGGCCTGGCAGAAGCTTTTCGATGATTATTGCCAGACTTATCCGGAAATGGCGGCTCTGTGGAAAGAATATCATGATGAGAATGCGGCGCAGGAAGCTTTTGACCGGGATGAATTCTGGGCTTATGAGGATAAGCCTCAGGCCACCCGAAATCTGTCGCACACGATGATCAATCGGGTGAAGGACATCCTTCCCGGACTGATCGGCGGCTCAGCAGATCTGGCTCCTTCCAACAAGACCCGCATGGAGGGGGAGGGAGACTTCAGTGCGGCGGATTATTCCGGCCGGAACCTGCATTTCGGTGTTCGTGAGCTGGCGATGGCGGCGATCGGTAACGGGCTGGCGCTTTACGGCGGTTTGCGTCCCTATGTGGCGACTTTCTTCGTGTTCAGCGACTATACGAAGCCGATGGCACGTCTGGCGGCGCTGATGAAGCTTCCGGTGACCTATGTTTTCACACATGACAGCATCGGTGTCGGTGAGGACGGTCCCACACACGAACCGATTGAACAGCTGGCGATGCTGCGCGCCATGCCGAATTTCAACGTGTTCCGTCCGGCAGATGCCACGGAGACAGCGGCGGCCTGGTACCAGGCTGCGACCTCCGATGGTACGCCCACGGCCATTGCTCTGTCCCGGCAGAACCTGCCGCAGCTGGCCGGGTCGTCCTGCGAGGCTCTGCGCGGAGGGTATGTACTGGAGGACTGTGCCGGGGAGACACCGGATGTCATCCTCATCGCCAGCGGTTCGGAGGTGTCTCTGGCTGTGGAGGCGAAGAAGGCTCTGGCGGAGAAGCATGTGGACGCCCGTGTCGTCAGTATGCCCTGCATGGAGTTGTTCGAGCAACAGTCTGTCGACTATCGTGAGTCTGTTCTTCCGAAGAGCGTGCGGCGGCGTGTGGCAATCGAAGCGCTGAGTGGCTTCGGCTGGGAGCGCTATGTGGGGCTGGACGGCGCCTGCATCTGTATGCAGGGGTGGGGCGCTTCGGCTCCTTACAGCAAGCTGTTTGAGCATTTTGGATTTACGGTGGATCACGTCGTGGAGGTTGTAGAAAGTATTCTGTGATATATACAGGGACGGCCCTGCCTTCTCAGAACTGGACTGGAAAGCAGAGCCGTCTTCTATAAGGAACCGTTTGTCGGCCAAGAGGATTTCGAGTTGGTTCATGTCGGGAAAGGAGTAAGTACATGAAGATAACAGTAGTTCTGGGAAGTGGGAGAGAAAACAGCCGCTCCCGTAGTGTGGTTGAGGAGATCCTGCGGGGAGCGGCGGCGGCCGGACATGAGGCGAAGCTCTATGACCTCAGCAGCCTGCCGCTGCTTGGCTGCTGCAACTGTGTCCGCTGCCGTCGGGAAGACCGGGACTGTGTGCTGCCCGACGCCCTGCAGTCCTACTGGCAGGATCTGCGGGAGAGCGGCGCTCTGATCGTCAGCTCCCCCAACTACAATTCGATGCCTTCGGGGGCGATGATCACTTTCCTGAATCGGCATTATTGCATGCTGACGGCAGACAAAACACCCCGTCTTGATCATGATGTGAAGCTGCTCAGTGTGTTTTCACAGGGCGCCGCAGAATCTTATACAGCGTATGCGGAACATTATGACTGGTATATCGGCTGCTTCAAATCCAAACGAATCCTCGATGCAGGACGGATCGTGGTAGGAGGAGATTCAGATCTCTCAGAGGGGAGCGAGATCATGAGACGAGCCTGGCATCTGGGGGCAGAGCTGGCGTGACATGTGTGATCGCTATGAATCACGCAAAAGATGTGTAAATATTTGCCAAATTTTCGGACAGATGCTGGTTTGAGGCGGTTTTTATGTTGCATCATACCGGGAAATGGGATATACTAAACCCAAAGGAGGGGATGAAATGCAACCTATCTACTGGCTGTTTCTCATGGTGATTCTCCTGGTCATCGAGATCCTGACGCTGGGACTCACCACCATCTGGTTTGCCGGCGGAGCGTTGGCTGCTTTTGCGGTGGGGGTGTTTGGTCCGGGGCTGCCTGTCCAGCTGGGTGTGTTTGTGGCTGTGTCAGTGGTTCTGCTGGTATCCACCCGGCCGCTGGCGGCGAGATATCTGAACCGGAATACGCAGAAGACCAATGTCGAGAGTCTGGAAGGACAGACGGCGGTGGTCACGGAGACCATTGATAACCGTCTGGCGCAGGGCATGGTGCAGGTGAACGGCGTTTCCTGGAGCGCCAGATCGTCAGAGGATGACGCAATCCTGGAGACCGGAGCGCTTGTCCGGATTGAGGGTGTACAGGGAGTGAAACTGATCGTATCCGAACAAAAGGAGGGGCTTGAAAAATGATTGGATTGATTTTGCTTGTAATTCTTGTTGTGTTTGTGCTGGCGGTGCTGGCTTCCTGCGTGAAGATCGTGCCGCAGGCCACGGCCATGATTGTTGAGCGGCTGGGTGCCTATATCGGTACCTGGTCTGTGGGCGTGCATTTTAAGATGCCCTTCATCGATCGGGTGGCAAAGCGCGTGAATCTGAAGGAACAGGTCATTGATTTTAAGCCGCAGCCGGTGATCACCAAGGACAATGTCACGATGCAGATCGATACGGTGGTCTTCTTCCAGATCACCGATCCGAAGCTTTACGCTTACGGCGTGGAAAATCCTCTGATGGCTATCGAGAATCTGACGGCAACGACTCTGAGAAATATCATTGGAGATCTGGAGCTGGATCAGACGCTGACGTCCCGTGAGCTGATCAACACGAAAATGCGGACACAGCTGGATGTGGCTACGGATCCCTGGGGCATCAAGGTGAACCGCGTGGAACTGAAGAATATCATCCCGCCGCGTGAGATTCAGGATTCCATGGAGAAGCAGATGAAGGCGGAGCGTGAACGCCGTGAGAAGATCCTTCAGGCAGAGGGTGAGAAAAAGTCGACCGTACTGGTTGCCGAGGGATACAAGGAGAAGGCAATTCTCGATGCGCAGGCTGAGAAGGAGGCCGCGATTCTCCGTGCGGAGGCCAAGAAGGAAGCCACGATCCGTGAGGCGGAAGGCCAGGCTGAAGCTATCATTAAGGTGCAGCAGGCAAACGCCGAGGGAATTCGCCTCGTACGGGAAGCCGGCGCCGATGATGCGGTGCTGCAGCTGAAGAGCCTGGAAGCCTTCGCCAAGGCAGCGGACGGCAAGGCTACGAAGATCATCATTCCTTCCAATATTCAGGGGATGGCCAGCACGCTGGCTGCTCTGGGCGAAGTCGTGAAGGATGTGGAAAATCCGGTGGAGGCCGAATAGTCAGTCGGCGTCCGGCAGGAAGGAAGTAAGGACAGATTGAAGAAGAACGAGCGACAGGGTTCGCAGGAGGAAACGGCCCGGGAGGATGAGAAGAAACCGCGGAGCATCTTGAGAGAGATTCTTCCTTATATTATAATCTTTGCGGTGGTCATTCTCTTCCGGGTCTTTATCCTGATCAATGCCACGATTCCCAGTGAGTCCATGGAGGATACCATACAGACCAGTTCCCGGGCCATGGGGTTAAAATGCGCCTACTGGTTTTCTGAGCCGGAACGGGGGGACATCATTGTCTTTTATGCGCCGGACACACCGGATACCCTGTATGTGAAGCGCGTCATCGGCGTGCCGGGGGATACGGTAGAGGTTGTTGGAGGTACGGTTTACCTCAACGGCGAGGCGCTGGAAGAACTCTATCTGAAGGAAGAGATGGAGGACGAGGATGCCGGACCCTATGTGGTGCCGGAGGACAGCTACTTTGTGATGGGAGATAACCGCAATAATTCTCTGGATGCCCGTTACTGGGAGAACACATATGTGACCTCCGAGATGATTGTCGGGAAGCTGTACTTCAGCTACTGGCCGTCTCTTGACTGGATCGCGGATTCTGACGGCGAGACGTTTGCCGGATTTGCAGAGCCGTAAAGCGGTGTACGGAACCGGGAGCTTGTCGAAGAAAGAGCAGAGCCCTCAGGAATTTCGTCAATTTCCTGAGGGTTCTTTTTTAAAAAACGCTTGCATATTTCAGAATAAGGTGCTATAATTGCGAAGCACGCGATGGGCGGGAATGCTGGAATTGGCAGACAGGCATGACTAAGGATCATGTGATCGAAGATCGTGAGGGTTCAAGTCCCTTTTCCCGCACGTTTCTCCGGATAGTGCTATTATCCTGGAGAATTGATTTGACCGGAGGCGCAAAAGAAAAAATTGTTCCGGGAAATCAAAAAAATGCTTGACTTTTTGGAAAACACGTTGTATACTATATGAGCGTTGAGAAAGTCAACAAAACAAAATAGGCAGTTGTGGCGGAATTGGCATACGCGCATGATTCAGGTTCATGTCCATATTACTTGGGTAGGGGTTCAAGTCCCCTCAACTGCACGAACAGGCATCGGAGATTCCGGTGCCTTTTTTCTTAATCTGGATGTCAGATAAACTGGCGTTTTACGCGGCATGTATACGGACGGATATGATGATGAGAATTGGCCGGAAAGGATGCTCTGGGAAGCGGGTTGAATTTTCAGGGATTCTGGATTATAGTGTATGAGGATTTTGGGATGGGCGAGCTGCGTACAGCGGTGCGCGGCGTGTTCTTCGGAGAGATCCGGGGAACATTGCAGAAACTTAGGAGGCGTGAGAAGAGATGATTCAGGATAATTATCGGGCCGTGGAGGCCCGCGTCGCCGCGGCGTGCCGACGGGCCGGCCGGATGCGGGAGGACGTGACATTGATTGCCGTGAGCAAGACGAAACCGGTGGAGATGGTGCGGGAACTTCAGGAGATCGGCGTTGTGGACTTTGGCGAGAACCATGCGCAGGAGCTTGTGACCAAGACAGAGGCGATCCCGGAGAAGCTGAACTGGCATTTTATCGGTCATCTGCAGAGGAATAAGGTGAAATACGTGGTGGGGCGTGCTTGCCTGATCCATTCCGTTTCCTCTCTGCGTCTGGCAGAGGAGATCAGGAAAGAATCGGAGAAGAAGGGGCTCGTTACACCGGTGCTGATCGAGGTGAATATTGCCGATGAGAGTACGAAGTCCGGAATCTCTGCCGAGGAGGCGATTCAGCTGGTGCGGCAGGTAGCAGAACTGCCCGGTCTTTCCATTCGGGGTCTTATGGCGATTGCTCCGCCGGTGGAGGATCCGGAGGAGAACCGGGGGTATTTCCGCCAGATGCGGGAGCTGAAAGAGACGATTGCCGGGCTGCACCTGCCGGGTGTATCTATGGAGGAACTATCCATGGGAATGACCGGTGATTTTGAGGTGGCGATCGAGGAGGGAGCCACTATGGTCCGTGTGGGGACAGCGATTTTCGGAGCCAGACAAATGATGCAGCGACGGAAAAGAAAAACAACTCAAAGCTTTTAAAATAAAAACTTTATTTTATATTATAAACTCAAATAAGCATTGAACTTTCGAATCTTTTGTGATATCATAGCAAAAGGAGTGGGGACAGCCTGCTCGTAAGAGTGCAGCATATTTAAGGAAGGTTTGTCATGGACAAGATCGATAAGAAATTACTGAGACTGTTACAGGAAAACGCCAGATACTCTCTGAAACAACTGTCCGAGAGGGTGTATCTTTCTTCCCCGGCTGTGGCGGCGCGCATCGAGAAGCTGCAGGAGGAAGGGATCATCACCGGGTACCATGCCGATGTCAATCTGGACAAGATGGGCTATCATATCACAGCCTTTATCAATCTGGAGATGGCGCCCAAGCAGAAGGCCAGTTTCCTTCCATTTATCACGGAAGTGCCGAACGTTATCGAGTGCAATACGGTATCGGGGAACTATTCGATGCTGATGAAGGTCAGCTTCCCTTCGACATCGGATCTGGATGTGTTTATCGGACAATTGCAGAAGTTCGGCCATACGGAGACACAGATCGTGTTCTCTGTTCCGGTTGCCCATAGGGGTATTGTTGTGAGTGAGGAGTCGTAAAAGAAAGGGAAGCCATTGTTCGATGGCAGACAGTGAATACAAAAAGAGCGCCGACCGGCGCTCTTTTTGTATTTATGGGGCGTAAGGTTTTATGGCTTACGCCATATGTGTCCTGCGCAGGCAGAAGATTCAGTAAGTGCGGTGATGACGGCGGTAGTAGCGGATGAACCGGAATGTCTTCTCTTCTCCGTATTTTGCCAGGAGACGCAGCAGCTTCTCCAGAAATGCGTCTGTCTCCGGATCGATGGTCGTATGAATCCGCCCCTTCACGAAATAGCGGTAGGGCATATCGTCGGTGTATTTTTCGCCGTTGTAGATACGGGAGGCGGCGATTCGATCGCAGAACATTTCCAGGACATAGTTCAGCGGCATCTTGACGCCGGACATCGTGCCCTTTTTCGTCCCGATCTTGTAGTCTGTCCAGTATTCCAGATGGTGTTTGTTTCGCCCCTTGTGATGCATCCAGGCGGTCGAGTAGCCCTTGTCCTGACGCTCCGCGTCGTTGGGGCTGTGGTCGCCCTGGAAGTAGATCACACCGGGGATGAACTCGGTGGGGGTATATTTGGAAAGATCGTGAAGCAACCCCTGCCGATACAGTCCCAGCTTGAAACAGTAGTGCATCACCAGCATCCGATGGCGGGTAATCGTCCGGAAATGATTGATCAAATTGCTCATACATACCTCCCGGCAAAATTCATGCCTTCTTTACAAAGGATATCACAGAAAAAAAGAAGTTGCAAATAATATTCCATTGACTTATTTTTCAACTAACCGTATAATCTCATTATATTAAAGACTTATGGGGGAAGAGGTGAAGGAAAGGCATGACTCATTACAGTTATGGAAAATGTATGCGGGTTCTTGACTTATTTGTTCGTCTGGAGGAAGGCAGGGTGATTGTGAAAAGTGAGGCGGCCCGTGAGTTTGGGGTCAACGAGCGTTCGATCCAGCGGGATATTGACGATATCCGGGCCTTTCTGGATAATCGGAGAGTCTTTGAACCCCAGGATGCGCGGCATATTGTCTATGACCGGGCGCGCAGGGGCTTTGTGATGGAGGATGAATTTGCAAAAATTTGAGAAAAATTGCAAAAATGACACGAGATGTCTCTATGGACATGTATAATTAAAACATGCTTAGCTGCGAGAAATGCCGTCCCCGCTCAGAAGATCATCCTTCAGGCATTCCCCGCAGCAAGTTTTTATTATGAAAGCGCCGCAGGCGCTTTTTTCTTTTTGGCAGCATAGGATAAATACAGAGAGTCTTTTCGGGGCATAATGTATGACAGGAGAAGAAAGAGCTGATTCCTATCTGGAGATGGCGTGGCGGGTGCAGGAGGAGGGAATTCCTTTACAGGGCGGACTGGCAGTCGGCTACGAACAGGCGGATTCGATCTGGACCGTTCTTGTCCGTACAGCAGGAGATCTGGAGAACTGGAGACGGCGGGGGCTTGAGATCACAGAATTGTATGGTGGTTATGGAGTCCTGCGGCTGCCGGTGTCGGAAGAGGAATGGGTGCTGGCACAGCCGCAGCTTGTTTATATGGAGAAGCCTCATCGCATGAATCCGGGGACGGAAGTGCGGCCACTTCAGGACTGCGCTTATCAGGGGCGCCGGGCCTCCTGTCTCGCAGGTGTGCAGGAGGGGGCAGACGCTCTCACCGGAGCCGGCGTTCTGGTAGCGATCCTTGATACGGGGATTGATGTCGAGCATCTGGATTTTCAGCGGGAGGACGGGAGCAGCCGTATTCTCTGGTACTGGGATCAGGAAGGAGAAGGTGTACCGCCGGAAGGATTTGGCCGTGGAGCGGAGTATACGGCAGCGGACATTGAAGCGGGGGCTGTACCGGGCATCCGGAACGGGCAGGGCCATGGCACAGGTGTGCTTGGTGTAGCGGCCGGGAACGGCCGGGCTTCCGGCGGCCGCGACCGGGGCGTCGCTTATGGAAGCGATATCCTGGCTGTGAACCTGGCGACTGCAGAGGAGGGAGGCTTCCCGCGGACGACGGAGCTGATGGAGGCCGCAGAGTATGTCCTGCGGCGGGCAGAGCAGCTGAACCGTCCGGTGGCGGTCAATATCAGTCTGGGGAACAATTACGGCTCTCATGAAGGGGATACTCTCCTGGAAATGTACCTGAGTGAGCGGCAGAGCGCCTGGAAATCTGTGTTCGTGATCGGCTCCGGGAACGAAGGGGAGTCCGAAGGACATGCGGGCGGCTCCTTTGCACCTTTTGCGGCGGGAACAGATTCAATGCAGGAAGTGGAACTGGCTGTCGCCGAAGGGGAGAAGAGCCTCTCTGTGCAGCTCTGGAAATCCGCCGCGGACGATCTGGCGGTGGAGCTGACCGCGCCGGACGGGCGAACTCTGGGGCGGCTGGAACGAGCGGGCGAATATCACAGCTGGCAGTGGGGTGAGACCCGGGTGCTGGCCTATGCCGGGGGCGCAGCGCCTTATCGTTTATCTCAGGATTTCCTGTGGGAATGGCTTCCGACCGGGAAGGATGGAACGATCACTCCGGGAATCTGGCGATTCCGCCTGCTTCCGCGACGTATCGTGCAGGGGCGCTATGACCTCTATCTTCCGGGAAGCGAGGTGCGGGGAACGGCTACCCGCTTCCTGCGGCCTGAACCGGACACGACGCTGACGATCCCTTCGGCGGCCGCTGCCCCTGTCGCTGTAGGAGCCTGGAATCCGGCGCTGCGTCAGCCGACTTCCTTCTCAGGGCGGGGATATACCCGGCTGACAGAGCGCGTTAAGCCTTTTCGGCCCGCGCGGGGGGTGGATATCACGGCGGCCGCGCCGGGAGGCGGATATCGGAGCTGGACGGGGACTTCTTTTGCCGCTCCCTTTGTCACCGGCGCGGCAGCGCTTCTCATGGAGTGGGGGATAATCCGGGGAAATGATCCCTTCTGCTACGGAGAGAATCTGAAAGCGCGGCTGATCCGGGGCGCGGCATCTCTGCCAGGCCATACAGTTCCGAACCGGCAGATCGGCTGGGGGACACTGTGCCTCGAGGCCAGCCTGCGATGAGGCGCAGGTCGGTTTTTGTGATTTATTATGTTTTTCACAAAAGGTCTTGCAATATACCCCGATGGGGTATATAATGTTCCCGGATATGAGAGGATATATCTGCAGCAGATTTATACAGTCGGATCTGGCAGTGACTTTTGCTGCGATGGTATATCCGCAGCAATAAAGGGAAGGGAGACTTGACAATGGAACAATATACAGTAACAGGAATGAGCTGCGCCGCCTGCAGCGCCCGGGTGGAGAAGGCGGTCTCCGGCGTCCCCGGAGTCACCTCCTGCTCGGTCAGCCTGCTGACCAATTCCATGGGCGTGGAGGGAACGGCCTCGGAGGCGGCGGTCATCGAAGCGGGTGGGAAGGCAGGGTTCGGCGCCAGCCGGGAGGGGGCGGCGGCCCGGAGTTCATCGAATCAGGCAGCAGAGGAGGACGCACTCCGGGATCGCGAGACGCCGGTGTTAAAGAGACGGCTGATCGCCTCGCTGGGCTTCCCGATCGTCCTGATGTATTTCTCCATGGGTCACATGATGTTTGGCTGGCCGCTTCCGGCTTTCTTCGAAGGGAATCATGTGGCGATGGGGCTGCTTGAGCTTCTTCTGGCGGGAATCATCATGGTGATCAACCAGAAATTCTTCATCAGCGGTTTTAAAGGGCTGATTCATCGGGCGCCCAACATGGATACTCTGGTGGCGATGGGGTCCTCGGCGGCTTTCATCTACAGTACGTATGCACTGTTCGCCATGACCGGCGCACAGGTGCAGGGTGACATGGAAGCGGTCATGGAATACATGGATGAGTTCTATTTTGAATCGGCGGCCATGATCCTGACGCTGATCACGGTGGGGAAGATGCTGGAAGCACGCTCGAAGGGGAAGACTACCGATGCCCTGAAGGGGCTGATGCGGCTGGCGCCCCACACGGCCCGGGTCATCCGGAACGGACAGGAGATTGAGGTCCCGGTGGAGCAGGTCGTGAAGGGCGATACCTTCGCAGTGCGGCCCGGTGAGACGATCCCGGTAGACGGACGGGTCCTGGAAGGGCACAGTGCGGTCAACGAATCTGCCCTGACCGGGGAGAGCCTCCCGGTGGATAAGGTGGAAGGAGATCCGGTCTCCGCGGCGACGATCAATCAGTCGGGGTATCTGCGCTGTGAGGCCACGCGGGTGGGAGAGGATACGACGCTCTCGCAGATTATTCAGATGGTCAGTGACGCAGCAGCGACCAAGGCGCCGATCGCCAAGGTGGCAGACCGGGTCTCCGGCATCTTTGTCCCGGCCGTAATTTCCATCGCCGTGGTTACGATCCTGGTGTGGCTGGCCGTGGGGCAGACTTTCGGCTTCGCTCTGGCGCGCGGCATCTCGGTGCTGGTCATCAGCTGCCCCTGCGCCCTGGGGCTGGCGACACCGGTGGCCATCATGGTGGGCAACGGTATGGGTGCGAAGAATGGCATCCTCTTTAAGACGGCGGTCTCGCTGGAGGAGGCCGGGAAGGTGCAGATCGTGGCCCTGGATAAGACGGGGACCATCACCAGCGGCGAGCCCCGGGTGACGGATGTGCTGACGGCGGAAGGAGTCGGAACAGAGGAGCTTCTCTATTTCGCTAATGCGCTGGAGGAAAAGAGCGAACATCCACTGGCGAAGGCCGTGCGCCTCTATGCGGAGGAGCAGGGGACGGAACGTGCTGAGGTGACAGATTTCCAGGCATTGCCCGGAAATGGTCTCTCGGCCCATCTGGCGGGGGAAGAGCTCCTGGGAGGCAGCTATGCCTTCATGAGCGCGCAGACGAAGATCTCCGATGCCATGCGCGCCCGGTCGGAGGCGCTGGCGGAGGATGGCAAGACGCCGCTCTTCTTCTCAAAGAGCGGACAGCTCCTGGGGATCCTCGCCGTGGCGGATGTCATCAAGGAGGACAGCCCGCGGGCCGTGCAGGAGCTGCAGAACATGGGTATCCACGTGGTCATGCTGACCGGCGACAACGAGCGCACAGCCCGTGCCATCGGACGGCAGGCCGGTGTGGATGAAGTGGTGGCCGGCGTGCTACCGGACGGCAAGGAAAGCGTTATTCGCTCTCTGAAGGAACAGGGGAAGGTGGCCATGGTGGGCGATGGCATCAATGACGCCCCGGCGCTGACCCGGGCGGACATCGGCATTGCCATCGGCGCCGGAACCGACGTCGCCATCGACGCCGCGGATGTGGTTCTCATGAAGAGTCTGCTGACCGACGTGCCGGCGGCCATCCGCCTGAGCCGGGCCATGCTGAAGAACATTCACGAGAACCTGTTCTGGGCCTTTTTCTACAATATTATTGGGATTCCGCTGGCCGCCGGCGTGTGGATTCCCGTGTTTGGCTGGCAGTTAAATCCCATGTTTGGCGCTGCGGCGATGAGTCTGGCCAGCTTCTGTGTTGTTTCCTATGCCCAGCCACTGATTTTACTGTAGATTCACGATGCGG
>JAJQDL010000192.1:0-17260 GCA_021202235.1 Lachnospiraceae bacterium | reverse complement strand
CAAAACCATGCCATCGACCATGAAGTTCGTAGGAATTATGTTCGTACACTGCGAGGCGACGGTGAAGAAGGCGCTGGAGGCGCTGCCCCAGGTCGACGAGGCCGTCGTGAGTCACACCGAGGGAACCGCTGTCCTGACGCTGAACGCGGAGGTGGCCGACGAGGTGCTGCAGAAGACCGTGGAGGACAAGGACTATAAGGTTCTGGGAATTCAGTAACTTAAGAGCTTCCTGAACAGGAGGGAAAAGATGAGCGTTATTACTATTGATCAGGATAATTTTGACGAAGAGGTCCTGCAGGCGGATAAGCCTGTATTGCTGGATTTCTGGGCCGGCTGGTGCGGTCCCTGCCGCATGGTCAGTCCGGTTGTCGATGAGATCGCCGAAGAACGTTCGGATATCAAGGTAGGAAAGATCAATGTGGACGAGCAGCCGGAGCTGGCCGCGCAGTTTCATGTCATGAGTATTCCCACGCTGATCGTCATGAAGGACGGGAAGGTTGCAAACCAGACCGTCGGCGCGCAGCCGAAGAGCCAGATTCTTGCTTTACTGTAAGGCTGAATCAATATGAATACAAACCATCCGCCGGATTTCAGAAGCGAACACCGGCGGATGATTTATTTAATTCCGGTTTAAGCAAGAGAACCATCGCTGAATCGTCTTGCATTTCCCCGGGGCTGCCTTTATAATGATTTCGATAAAATAGCTGAAGGAGAGAGCAGACGTGGGTGAACAGACGACAAATCATAAAGAAAAACGGCTCTGTGTCGGCCTGCTGGCCCATGTGGACGCGGGGAAGCCGACGCTGTCGGGGGGGCTGCAGGATGCGGCCGGAGCGCGCCGGCGGCTGGGGCGGGTGGACAACCGGGATGCGTTTCTGGATACGCATGAGCTCGAGCGCGGACGCGGCATCACGATTTTCTCCAAGCAGGCGGAGCTGACGATGAGGGAGACCCGGATCACGCTGTTGGACACGCCGGGGCATGTGGATTTCTCGGCGGAGATGGAGAGGACGCTTCAGGTACTCGATGCGGCGGTGCTGGTTATCAGCGGAGCGGACGGCGTACAGGGACACACGCTGACGCTGTGGCGGCTGCTGGCCAGGCACGGGATTCCGGTGTTCCTGTTTGTGAATAAGATGGATCAGCCGGGGACCGACCGGCAGGCGCTCCTGAGGGAACTGCAGGAGACGCTGGACGATGGCTGCCTGGATTTCACGGAGGCCGGTTCGGAGGCGTTTTACGAGACGGTCTCCACCTGCGGAGACGAGGCTCTTTTGGACCGGTATCTGGAGGAGGGGGCGATCGATCGGGGAGAGATCTGTCAGCTGATCCGGGAGAGACGGGTCTTCCCCTGCTATTTCGGCTCAGCCCTGCGGATGCAGGGGGTGGAAGAGCTTCTGGAGGGGCTGGACACCTACACCGAGACGCCTGTGTATCCGGAAATCTTCGGCGCGCGTGTATTTAAGATTGCCCGCGATGATCAGGGGAACCGCCTGACGTATCTGAAGGTGACCGGTGGGACGCTGGCTGTCCGGAGCGTCCTGACGTACACGGCGGAGGGGGAGACAAAGGAAGAGAAGGTCAGCCAGATCCGCCGCTATTCCGGCGCACGCTTTGAGCCGCTGAATGAGGCGGAGGCGGGAACGGTCTGCGCGGTGCTGGGGCTCTCTGCGACCTGGCCCGGTCAGGGGCTGGGGGCGGAAATGGCTGCGGAGTCCCCGATGCTGACGCCTGTGCTCTCTTATCAGATTATCCTGCCCGAGGGCATGGAGCCGGGGACGATGCTGCCGAAACTGCGGCAGCTGGAGGAGGAGGAACCGGAGCTTCACATCGTCTGGGATGAAGCGCTGCGGGAAATTCGCGTGCAGATCATGGGGGAAGTGCAGCTGGAGATCCTGCAGAGCCTGATCGAGGAACGCTTCGGCGTGGAGGTAACCTTCGGAGAGGGGAGTATCGTTTACAGGGAGACGATCGCAGATACCGTGGAGGGCGTGGGTCATTTCGAGCCGCTGCGCCATTATGCGGAGGTGCATCTCCTGCTCACGCCGGGAGAGCGGGGCAGCGGGCTGGTCTTTGACGCAGACTGCAGCGAGGATGTTCTGAGCCGCAACTGGCAGCGGCTGGTCCTGACGCATCTGGCGGAGAAAACGCACCGCGGTGTGCTGACCGGGTCTCCGATCACGGATCTGCGGATCACGCTCGTCAGCGGACGGGCACATCTTAAACACACCGAGGGCGGAGATTTCCGGCAGGCGACCTACCGGGCTGTTCGCCAGGGGCTGATGCAGGCGACGTCGGTGCTCCTGGAACCCTGGTACAAATTCCGGCTGGAGGTGCCGGTCTCCCTGGTGGGACGGGCCATGACAGACATCGAGAACCGTCATGGTGTTCCGGAGCCTCCGGTGACCCGGGGAGAGATGAGTCTTCTGGCGGGTATCGCACCGGTGGCGACCATGCGGAATTATGCGAAGGATGTGCTGGCCTACACCCGGGGGAAAGGCCGCCTGACTCTGGAATTTCACGGGTACCTTCCCTGTCACAATACGGAGGAAGCCGTGGCTGCTTTTGGGTATGACCCGGAAGCCGATCCGGAGAATCCCACGGGCTCGGTGTTCTGCGCTCACGGCGTTGGATTCACGGTGGCCTGGGACCATGTGCAGGAGTATATGCATCTGGAATGCCGTCCGGAGTTGCGGGAGGGCAGCATACGGGAGGACACAGAGGAGGTCTTCTCAGTAGGAACGGAGGAGCGGTGGATCGGCACCGACGAGATCGATGCCATCCTTGCCCGGACCTTCTATGCCAACGGAAAAGACCGTTCTCTGGAGAGAAAAGGCATCGGACGCCGGGAGTTCTCACGGACTGCGCCGGCGGAACCGGTGCGCCGCACCTGGAAGCCAAAGGAACGGAAGGAAGAATACCTTCTGGTAGACGGCTATAATATTATCTTTGCCTGGCCGGAGCTCTCGGAGCTGGCGAAGACGCATGTGGATGCCGCCCGGGAAGCCCTGTTGGATATCCTCTGCAATTATCAGGGACTGCGCCGCTGCCAGATCATCGCAGTCTTCGATGCCTACCGGGTGCAGGGACACTGCACGGAGTTCCTGGACTACCTGAACATTCATGTGGTCTACACGAAAGAAGCGGAGACGGCGGATCAGTACATCGAAAAATTCACTCATGAAAATGCCTCGCGTTATCAGATCACGGTGGCCACCTCTGACGGCCTGGAGCAGATCATCATCCGCGGGGAGGGCTGCCGCCTGCTGTCGGCGCAGGATCTGCGGGAGGAGATCGAACGCGCTTCACGGGAGATGCACGAGGAGCGGGCGGGCGCTTCCGGTGACAGCCGTGCCTTTCTCCTGGATTCGGTTTCAGAGGAGGTGGCGATGCAGCTGAAAATGATCCGGGATGGCCGGGAGGAAGGGTACGGAGCGGAGGCATGTGCGTTACCCCCGGAATGAACGGCAAACATTTTTGCCGTTCATTCTGGCTCCTGGAGGAGCTTCTGCGCATAAGATAAACCAGGATTTCGGGCGTGCAGCGCAGATGTTTTCGCTGAACTCTTTGAAAAATCCATGAATCAGTTATTCGCGCAGGAGTAGTAATGAATATGAATGGTGTATTGTGGGCCTTTTGCGGTACCCTTTTTACCTTCTCGGTGACGGCTCTGGGGGCATTGAATGTGTTTTTGTCCGCAGAGAAGTGGGCGGCGCACTGCAGTGCGCGTTCCTCGGCTTTGCCGGAGGCGTGATGACAGCGGCCTCCGTCTGGTCTCTGTTGATTCCCGGTATCGAGCAGGCCGAGGCATATGGCCAGATCAGCTGGCTGGTGGCGGCGGGCGGATTTCTGCTGGGGGTGCTGCTGCTTCTGGTGATCGACCGGTTGCTGAAACGGTTTCCGGAGCGGGAAAAGGAGGCGGAAGGACGTTACAGGAAGAGCACTCTGATGATGATCCTGGCGATCACGATCCACAATATCCCGGAGGGGATGGCGGTAGGACTGGCTTTCGCCATGGCAGCACAGAATATGGGAGATACAGGACTTCTCTCCGGAGCGCTGATCCTGGCTCTCGGCATTGGCATTCAGAACTATCCGGAGGGAACTGCCGTGGCACTGCCTCTGATCCGGGAGGGCATGGGACGGCGGAAAGCTTTCGTTCTGGGCAGTTTGTCCGCTGTGGTGGAACCGCTCTTCGGCGTGTTGGCAGCGGCGCTGGCCGGTCTCGTCATGAGCTACATGCCGCTGCTCCTTGCCTTCGCGGCCGGCACGATGATCTATGTAGTGGTGGAGGAGCTGATCCCGGAAGCGCATCCCGGTGAATATGAAAATATCGGAACGCTGGGCTTCATCGTGGGATTTCTGGTGATGATGATCCTGGATGTGGCGTTGGGGTAAAAAAATTTGTGCGCATCTGTCGAAGGGATTTTCTGTATGATGAAAAAACAGCCATGAGCCGCCCCCCCTTTAGCGGGGGCCGACCCATGGCTGTAATTACCTTTGCTTCATGAGACGGAAAGAAGTGATTCCGTCACAGAGATCATCAGTCGATCTTGGTGGGATCAAGATATGTCTTGATCTCTTCCGCGTGGTTCTCCATCGCGGTGTTGGTCATCTTGCTCAGGATATCCGCCAGGCTGTTGCGATGCGTCTCGATGTTCTCAGCGTTCTGCGCGATCTTGGCATTCTGCTGATCCAGTCTCTCCACGTTCGCGGTGATCTGCTTCATGTTTGCCTCGATGCGGGCGCGGTTCTCAACCACCTGCTTGTGCTCTTCCTCCAGAGCGGCCTCCAGAGCGGCAACCTTCTTTTCCAGTTCCAACAGCTTTTCTTCGGTCGTCATGATAAAACCCTCCTTGTTTTTTGTTGTTGAGAGGAGGTTCTGTGCCCTCCGGTCTCTGACCTTGGCTTTATAATAACACATTTTTTAAAAGAATCAACTACAAAAAATATACGTATGTAATATGCTTTTTGTATTAAATATGATTGTTAAACAAAATGAAAAAACGAGAAAACGACGAAAAAACGAAGGAAATATATGCGAATAGAGATAAATGACAAAAATAAAAAGGAAAAGAGCCAGATGGATTCAAATACATAATTAAAAACACAAAAATATAAAATAACGATGCTAATGAGCGGAGCGAATGAAGAAGAACGGTTTCATGAGAATATCCCCCATAAACCTATTGACAAAATAGGGAAAAAGGAGTATGATGCCATCATGCAGGAAGTCCGGGGCAGAAGCGGCTCCGGAAATAAAGTCGAAATAAAATCGGGGAGCGGCGAGGGCACTTCCCGGCAGGAGGTAGTGAAATGGCGTAGATTTTTAAGGGAGCCGGGGAACTGATCGGTATAACTCCTCTGGTAGCGATCGCGAATGTAGAGCGAGATCTGGGGCTTACGGCCCGTCTGCTGGTGAAGCTGGAATACCTGAATCCGGCGGGAAGCATTAAGGACCGGATCGCGAAGTCCATGATCGAGGACGCGGAGGAGAGAGGTATTCTGAAGCCTGGTTCGGTGATCATTGAGCCCACCTCGGGGAATACGGGGATCGGACTGGCGGCGCTGGCGGCCTCGCGGGGCTATCGGATCATCCTGACGATGCCGGAGACCATGAGCGTGGAGAGACGGAACATCCTGAAGGCCTACGGCGCAGAGATCGTCCTGACGGAAGGGGCGAAGGGAATGACGGGCGCGATCGCCAAAGCAAAGGAGCTGGCGGAGAGCCTGCCGGACAGCTTCATTCCCGGACAGTTTGAGAATCCGGCCAATCCGAAGATTCATCGGGAAACCACGGGCCCGGAGATCTGGAGAGATACCGACGGGGAAGTGGACATCTTTGTGGCCGGTGTGGGCACCGGCGGTACGCTGACCGGCGTGGGTGAATACCTGAAGAGCCAGAAGCCGGACGTGAAGGTCGTGGCCGTGGAACCCGCTACCTCTCCGGTCCTCTCCGAGGGACGTGGCGGCAGCCACAAGATTCAGGGCATCGGCGCCGGATTCGTACCGGCGGTCCTGAATACAAAGATCTATGACGAAGTGTTCCCTGTGGATAACGAGGTCTGCTTCGATACCGCCAAACTCCTGACGAAGAAAGAGGGAATCCTGGTGGGCATCTCTTCCGGCGCGACTCTCTATGCCGCCATCGAGGTGGCGAAGCGCCCGGAGAATCAGGGGAAGACGATCGTGGTGGTTTTGCCCGACAGCGGAGACCGCTATTATTCCACGGCGTTGTTTGAAAACTGATATATTAAAAACCGAGTGCCGCATGGGGAATTTTCCCTGGCGGAACCCGGTTTTTTACTTTATAGGGGAAAGTTCCTTGAACTTTCCCCTATGATAAATAGCCTCCGGTGGGTGCGCAAAGTGCATTCTTATTTACCGAAAGGGACCGGAATACTTTTCTATTACCAGCCGCCGTCCAGGGCTACGATCTGTCCGGTCAGATATTCGTTGCCGGTGACAAGCTGCAGCGCCAGCTGCGCGACCTCTTCGGGACGCCCCAGGCGGCCGACAGGAATCTCTTCTTCCAGAGATTTTCGTTCTTCCTCCGACAGCCAGGCGTTCATCTCTGTATCGATCGCACCGCAGGCGATGGCATTGACCTGGATGTTGCTGGGAGCCAGTTCCTTGGCCAGGGCTTTCGTGAGAGCGTGAAGTCCTCCCTTCGTCGCGGAGTAGGCAACCTCGCAGGAGGCACCGCAGAGACCCCACACGGAGGAGATATTGAGGATCCGGCCGCTGTGGTTCCAGATCATGGCGGGAATGGCTTCCTTGCACATGGCATAGCAGCCGGTCAGATTGGTCTGCAGGATCTGCTGCCATTCTTCCCAGGTCGTATCCTGCAGCAGCCCGATGTGGGAGATGCCGGCATTGTTGACGAGCACTTCTACGTTGCGGCCCTGTTCACCCAGCGCGTCGAAGATGCGGGCGGCGGCGCCGCGCTCTCCCACATCCTCCAGGAAGGGGTAGCAGAGGACGTGGTGAGATTCGATGAGCGCCCGCACCTCCTCCAGCTTGTCCTGATTCTGCCGGGCGACGATGGCCACGTCCCAGCCGTTCTCTGCGAATCGCAGGGCGATGGCTCGCCCGATGCCCCGGGATGCGCCGGTGACAAGTACAAGTGAATGATTCATAATAGGAAGAAACTCCTTTCTTTCACGATGTATGATTCAATAAAATATCACGGATTCTTATTTATAATAATTCATTTGTACAGGAAAAAAAAGAGCAGAACGAAAAAGAGGAAGGAAATCTTTGCCAGATGCAAAGAAGGGCTTGCTATTTGCGGCGGAACGGTGTAGAATACCCCGATGTACGGGAGCGGCGGAGGCCGGGAACGTACGGGAAACAGAAGAAATCTGTGAAATGTTCATGGGAGGATCGTTATGTACGACCTGATTATCATCGGTTCCGGTCCGGCGGGGCTGGCAGCGGCGATCTATGCGCAGAGGGCGCGGCTGCATTTCCTTGTGCTGGAGAGGGAGCCTATGAGCGGCGGCCAGATCATCAACACGGACGCAGTGGATAATTATCCGGGGCTGCCGGGGATCAACGGCTTTGACCTGGCGATGAAGCTGCGGGAGCACGCGGAGAGTCTGGGCGCTTCCTTTGTCTGTGATGAGGTCGTGCGCATTGAGAACATGGCAGGAGATATCAAGACGGTGTGCGGTCAGGAAGGAAAGTACCGGACCCGTACTCTGATCCTGGCGACCGGGGCGGCCCACAGGAAGCTGGGAGTTCCCGGCGAGGAGACGCTGGCCGGGCGCGGCGTAAGCTATTGCGCGGTCTGCGACGGAGCCTTCTTCCGCGATCAGGTGACGGCTGTAGTCGGCGGCGGTGATGTGGCTGTGGAGGATGCGATCTTTCTGTCCCGGATTTGCCGGAAGGTGTATCTGATCCATCGGCGGGACGAGCTGCGGGCGGCAGCTTCCCTGCAGGAACAGGTGAGAGAACGGGAGAACGTGGAGATCCTCTGGAACACCGTGGTGACGGAGATCTGCGGGAAAGAAGCTGTAGAGGAGCTTCGGCTTTCACGGACGGTCCGTGATGCCGGGCTGCAGGCGGCTGCCTGCGGACCGGCGCACCAGGAGGATGCCCTGAAGGTGGATGGCGTCTTTGCCGCAGTGGGAATCGTGCCGAATTCACAGATTTTCGCTGAGGTGGCCCTGGATGAGAATGGCTATGTCGTGGCTGATGAGACGGGACGGACAAGCTGCCCGGGCGTCTTCGTGGCCGGAGACGTACGGACAAAGCCTCTGCGGCAGATTGTCACGGCCGCATCGGACGGTGCCAATGCCGTCGCTTCAGCGGAGCGTTTTCTGGCGGCGCATGGGGCAGGAAACGGGCGTCGTAATCTGTAATACTTCCGGATTTCCTGCTTTTTTCACAAAAAATGCATTGACATTTACACGAGGGCTTGTTATACTTTGTTCATGAGTGTAACATTTGCGTAACAACTTAGAGACAGAGGAGGGATTATTTGTGATAAAATATAATCGCGTGTTGTTGCGAGCTGTTAGCCTGGGCCTGGCGGGAACCTTAGTGGCCGCGACTCCGGTGTATGCCTCATCGAATTCCATTCTGTCCGGTATTTCCGCCATTCTGGAGGAGACGACAGCCGAGGAAGAGACGATGGCTGTGAGCGGTGTGGCTCAGGTCACGGAGGGAATCTCCGAAGCCTACATCAACGCGAGAAATGTTCTGGCGGACAGCTCCGTCAAGTATGAGATGACAGAAGAGGAGGTCGAAGCGCAGGTCGAGCTGGCAAGCCAGATTGATGAGGCGGCTGAGGCGGAGAATACGACTTCTCCCTATGACAACATTGCGATCTCCCAGGTGAATAATTATGTGAATATCCGCAGCGAAGCCTCAGAAGAGGGCGAGATCTTGGGTAAGATCTATAACAACGCGGCGGCGACGATTCTGGATACCGTGGAGACAGACGACGGAACCTGGTATTATATCGAGTCCGGGTCGGTGACAGGTTACATAAAATCGAACTATTTTGTCACCGGCGAGGCAGCGGAAGCAATCGCTTACGAAGTAGGTACCGTGAAGGCGACTGTCAGTGCCGAGACGCTGCGGCTTCGTTCGGAGGCCAGCACTGAGAGCTCGACGATCACGTTGCTTTCAGAAGATGAGAAGTACGATGTCATTGATCAGGTGGATGGTTTCGTGGAGATCTCCATCGATGACGATATGAGCGGGTATGTTTCCAGCGATTATGTGACGATTGAGGTTGAGTTCGAGAAGGCCATCTCGATTGAGGAAGAGAAGGCGGCTGAGGAGGCCAAGCGCATCGCTGAGGAGTCCGCAGCGGCAGCGGCAGCGGAGGAAGCGGCAGCGTCGGAAGCAGCGGCATCTCAGTCTGCGGCGGAAGCGGCGGCAGCCGAGGAAGCGCAGAATGACAGCTATGACGATGAAGAGGACGAGCCTCAGGTAGCTGCAGAGAAGCCTGAGGAAACCACGGCGAAGGCGACCACCGAAGCAACGACGGAAGCTCCGACGACCACTACGGAAGCCGAGACGACGACGGAAGCCCCGACGACCACGACAGAGGAAGAGACGAAGTCCTCTTCATCCGAGAGTACCAGTTCCATTCGTTCTCAGATCGTAGATTACGCACTGTCCTTCGTGGGCAACCTCAGATACGTGTATGGCGGCAATAGCCTGTCCAGCGGCGTGGACTGCTCCGGCTTCGTGCAGCAGATCTACAAGCACTTCGGTTACAGCCTTCCCAGAACCTCTGATTCTCAGGGAAGCAGCGGAAAGAGCGTGAGCTCCTCCGAGATGCAGCCGGGCGATCTGGTTTACTACGGCGGACACATCGCCATCTACATCGGCAATGGTCAGGTGGTACATGCCTCCAATGCCAAGACCGGCGTCAAGGTTTCGACCTGGAATTACCGTACCGTGAAGAGTATCCGCAACGTGCTCGGATAAATAATCGATACAAAAAGACAGAGAAGGAACGATTTCGGATTGTTCCTTCTCTTTTTTCGTTATATAGATCCTGATCGTATACAATATGCCATCAGCGTGGTAAACGACGTAAAATCATTTATGGGCAGTATCTGTTCTTCAGAGGTTCAGTGCCCGGGCGAAGAGGTCTTTTGCCTCGGTCAGGGAGAGGGTCAGAAGCTCGCTGCGACCGATCTGCCGGGGAAGCACCAGCGTGATGCGGTCTCCCCGGCGCTTTTCGTCTGCGGTAAGCCAGGGCCGGAGCTGATCCGCCGGATAGGGGGCGGTGCGGGGGAGGCCGAGCGCGTCAAGGGCTGCATCCATTTCCCGGATGCAGTTGCTGTCGGGGTAAGCGAGATGTGCCGCACGGGCGGCGATCGCCATCCCGATCGCGACAGCCTGGCCGTGGCGGAGTGTGAAATGGCTCTGCGCTTCGATCGCGTGTCCGAAGGTGTGCCCCAGATTCAGATACTGTCTGGCGCCGGTGTCCTTCTCGTCTTCCGCGACGAATTGGCCCTTCATGGAGATGCAGGCGGCGATATGCTTGTCAGGTGCTGTTTTCAGTCCTCCCTTTGCAATATTGTCGAAGAGCTCGTGCGAGGCGATGGCGCCGTACTTCAGACTCTCGGCGGCGCCGTCCGCCCATACAGTGACGGGGAGTGAACGCAGGGTATCTGTGTCGCAGAGCACCAGGGCAGGCTGCCAGAAGGTACCGGCCTGATTTTTTCCGGCTTCCAGATCGACGGCGGTTTTTCCGCCCACCGAGGAATCGACGGCTGCCAGAAGCGTGGTGGGAATCTGTACATAGGGGATACCGCGCTGATACAGGGAGGCGGCGAGACCGGTCAGATCGCCGACAACGCCGCCGCCCAGGGCGATCAGGGCGTCCGAGCGGGAGAGGCCGCTTTGCGCGAGACTCTCGAGGAGCTCTCCCAGCTGCCGCCAGTTCTTGGAGGCTTCTCCGGCAGGGATCGTGCAGCTGTCACAGACGATGTCGGCCTCGCGCAGGGAGTACAGGAGTTCTTCCAGGTACAGAGGGGCTACGTGGGAGTCGGTGACGACGACGACGCGGCGGGCCGGAAGAGCCTCTTTGATAAGCTCCCCGGCCCGGCTCAGAAGACCGGCTCCGATCAGAACATCATAAGGGGTGGATGCGGCAATCGGACAGGTGATCATTCAGCGTCCTCCTTCCCGGGCTGCGCGGGAAGATCACAGAGATTCTCACGCAGCATGAAAATGCGGCGGCTCAGATCTGTGAAGGCTTCCGGCGTCAGTGACTGCGGACCGTCACAGAGAGCGTGGGCCGGGTCGTTGTGAACTTCGATCATCAGACCGTCGGCGCCGGCTGCCGTGGCTGCCAGAGCCATGGAGGGAACCAGGCAGGCCTTACCCGTGGCATGACTGGGATCAACGACGACGGGCAGGTGGGTCAGCTGATGAAGCACCGGAACGGCCGCCAGATCCAGCGTGTTCCGGGTCGCCGTCTCGAAGGTACGGATGCCGCGCTCGCAGAGGATGACCTGTTCGTTGCCCCCGGCCAGAATGTATTCGGCGCTCATCAGAAGCTCCTCGATCGTGTTCGCCAGGCCTCGTTTCAGGAGGATCGGTTTTCTTAAGTGTCCGAGCTCCTTGAGCAGTTCGAAGTTCTGCATGTTCCGTGCGCCCACCTGGATCACATCCACCTCCTCGAAGAGGGGAAGCTGCGAGAGATCCATGATCTCTGTGACGATGGGAAGACCGGTCTCTTCTTTGGCATTCAGGAGCATACGGACGCCCTTGCCGCGGAGCCCCTGGAAGGAGTACGGGGAGGTACGGGGTTTGAATGCACCGCCCCGGAGCATGGTCGCTCCGGCCGCCTTCACGTCCTTCGCGATCTGTATGATCTGTTCCTCTGTCTCGACAGAGCAGGGACCGGCGATGAGGCCGAAGCAGCCGCCGCCGATGCGGCTTCCTTCCGCTTCTACGATGGTATCATCCGGGTGGAATTTGCGGTTGGCATTCTTGTAGGGCTCCTGAATCCGCTTGACGTCCTCGACGATATCCAGGGACTGGATGCGTTCCAGAGGGACGCGGGAGGTATCGCCTACCAGGCCGAGGATGGTGTCCATCTTGCCGGTGACGGTGTGTATCTCCACGCCGTATTCCTGAATCCATTGGGTCAGGTGTTCAATCTGGGCTTTGTCTGCGTTCTGTTTCAGTTTGATGATCATGGTTTCTCCTCTTTCTGGGTAATTTTTTTGTAGTAAAGAAAAGCCCCGCAGCGTGGTGCTGCGGGGCTGTATTCTTCGGTTGGATCCACAGTCAGACCCGGAACCGCATTCTCCCTGATGCAGCAGCACACGAAAAGGCCTTGCCAGCAAAAAAGCGGGCAAAGCTGCCGGTAAAGAAATAATAAGAACGGCTCTGTGCTGTGGTGTTGTGCGACATGAGAATTCTCCTCCGGGGATGGCCGATAAGGTCGGGTGAACGGGTAACATCGAATTGCCAGTATGATAGCACAGGAAAACATGAATGTAAAGAATCAAAATAATGAAATTTTCTCATAAATGTAAGGGGAACGCATTCTGACGTATTCATACGCCGTTTTTGTCATATAGGAAAGTCCTTCGTACTTTTCTCCATAAGAAAAAGCCCCGGGGTGTCCGGGGCTTTCGGGGAAGGTTTGGCAGGTCGGTCGACTGCTCTGTGCCGACACACTGTTGCTGTTCGGGCTTCCCTGCTAGAATTCAGGCTCGATCAGACCGTAGGTGTTCGGTCCTTTGCGCTTGTAGACGACGTTGACCTGATCGGTATCGGAATTGAGGAAAACGTAGAAGCTGTGACCCAGCATCTCCATCTGGAGACAGGCTTCCTCGGGATCCATGGGCTTCATGGCGAAGCGCTTGGTACGGACGATCCGGATGGCATTCTCTTCTTCAGGGACCTCCTCGGTATAGGCGGGGGTGAAGCCGGTCTGATTGCGATTCATCAGGCGGGTCTTGTATTTTCTGAGTTGTCCTTCGATGACCTCTTCGACCAGATCAATGGACTGATACATATCGGTACTGCTCTCCTCCGCCCGGATCACCGTGCCCTTCAGGGGAATGGTGACTTCAATCTTCTGGCGGTCTCTTTCCACACTCAGGGTGACCTGAACCTCGGTGTCCGGCTGGAAATACTTCTCGAGCTTTCCGAGCTTGCTCTCCACCATCGACTGCAGGCCTGCCGTAAGGTTCACATTGCGGCCGGAAATAATAAAACGCATACCATCAGCTCCTTTACTGTATGATCGCCGGGACATCCGTCGTGACGAAGCCTGGCGGAATTCTTATCGCTCACATTTGGGTGAAAATACACGAAAAAGACGAAAAAAAGTTGCACCGGATGCAAAAAATAAGAATTCAGTACAATAAGTCTATCATATTTCGAGAAAAAAGCAAGTAAAAAAACAGTAAATGTTTTGCGGGAAAAATGTCGATAACCTGATGCCGGAAACTGTGGATAATGTGGATAACTTCGTGTATAACCCGGTTTTCCGGCAAAGAACAGGCAGATATTTTGTGGATAACTGAGAGGAAAACCTGGAACAGGGAAATGACCGGGAGTACGTGCTGCTGCGGGGGCGGCAGACCGGTAAAAATATACAGAGCCTCTTGCATTTTTGCGGTGCGCAGTATAGAATGGTGGAGTTGTGTAGGCGGTGCGCCGTGCGGCCGCAGAAAGCAGGATAGGAGTTAACAGATATGATTCGGGAAGACATTCGAAATATTGCAATTATCGCCCATGTAGACCATGGCAAGACGACGCTGGTGGACGAGCTGCTGAAACAGAGCGGCGTATTCCGGGCCAATCAGGATGTAGTGGAGCGCGTGATGGACTCCAACGACATTGAGCGGGAGAGAGGCATCACCATTCTCTCCAAGAATACGGCTGTTTTTTATAAGAATACGAAGATCAACATCATTGACACGCCCGGGCACGCCGATTTCGGCGGCGAGGTGGAGCGCGTGCTGAAGATGGTCAACGGCGTGATCCTGGTCGTGGATGCGTTCGAGGGTCCCATGCCCCAGACGCGGTTTGTCCTGCAGAAGGCGCTCTCGCTGGATCTGTCTGTGGTGGTCTGCATCAACAAGGTAGACCGGGAAGGCGCCCGTCCGGAGGAGGTTGTGGACGAGGTGCTGGAGCTGCTGCTGGATCTGGATGCCAATGATAAGCAGCTGGACTGCCCCTTTGTCTTTGCCTCGGCGAAGGCCGGATGGGCTGCCCGGGAGCTTGACGATCCCCGGGAGAATATGGTGCCTCTGTTCGAGACGATCCTCGAGGCTATTCCGGCGCCCGAGGGAGACCCGAATGCCGATACACAGGTGCTCATCAGTACGATCGACTACAACGAATATGTGGGCCGCATCGGCGTGGGCAAGGTGGACAACGGCTCTCTGAAGGTGAACCAGGAGGTCGTTCTGGTGAACCATCATGATCCGGACAAGTGCCACAAGGTGAAGATCAGCAAGCTGTATGAGTTCGACGGACTGAATAAGGTCGATGTGAAGGAAGCCGGAATCGGCTCCATTGTAGCTATTTCCGGTATCCCGGATATCCGCATTGGCGATACGATCTGCTCTCCGGAGAATCCGGTGCCGATTCCCTTCCAGAAGATTTCTGAACCGACGCTGTCCATGAACATGATGGTCAACGACAGTCCCTTCGCCGGGCAGGAGGGGAAGTATGTCACCTCCCGCCATCTGCGCGATCGCCTCTTCCGTGAGCTGAACACCGATGTCAGCCTGCGCGTAGAGGAGACAGACAGCCCAGACTGCTTCAAGGTGTCGGGCCGCGGCGAGCTGCATCTGTCGGTTCTGATTGAAAATATGCGCCGTGAGGGCTATGAATTTGCTGTGAGTAAGGCGGAGGTCATCTACAAGACGGATGGAAACGGCAAGCCGCTCGAGCCCATGGAGCGAGTCTATGTGGACGTGCCCGATGAGTATTCCGGCGCTGTCATCGAGAAGCTCAGCATGCGCAAGGGCGAGCTGCAGAATATGACCCCTGGCAACGGCGGCACGACCCGCCTGGAGTTCTCTATCCCCTCCCGGGGGCTGATCGGCTATCGGGACGAGTTTCTGACGGACACCAAGGGGAACGGCGTCATGAATCAGCTCTTTGACGGTTATGCTCCCTATAAGGGTGATATCCAGTACCGGACGCAGGGCTCCCTGATCGCCTTCGAGACCGGCGAGGCGGTGGCCTACGGTCTGTTCAACGCCCAGGACCGGGGCCTGCTCTTTGTAAAGCCCGGTGACCGGGTCTATTCCGGCATGGTGGTGGGGCAGAACGGCAAATCCGACGACATCGAGGTAAATGTCTGCAAGACCAAGCACCTGACCAACACACGTTCCTCCGGCGCCGACGAGGCCCTGAAGCTGGTGCCGCCGAAGATCATGAGCCTGGAGCAGTGCATGGAGTTCATTGACACCGATGAGCTTCTTGAAGTCACACCGGAGAACCTGCGGATCCGCAAGAGGATCCTCGATCCCACGAAGAGAAAAAGGGATATGATCCGGAGAAAATCCTGATTTTACCGGGAGAATATTGGCGGAGGAGTATCGCTCCGCGGCAGAAAAAGAGCGCCTGCAGGCGCTCTTTTTACGCAATAGTGGCATCATGGCTCTTCCGCAGCTTACGCTATACACGCCTTGGGCAGAGGGGCAGGAGAAAAGAGCACATCCATCCAGATATTCCGAAGAAAGACAAAATTCGTATTATAAACATTTGGAACAAAGATAAATAAAAACGAAATAGTGAAAACGATCCGGGCTCATCCGTGAAAAAATGTATGGAAAGCGCCCGGATAATTGAAATACCGGATAAGATATTTTAAAAATATATGTAAAATGCAGATTAGAAGGGCAATGCAACAGAAAAAGAAGAGAAGATAGTTGAGCGGAAATAAAAAATGCTGTATCGCCAAAATGCGGAGAAAATGCTACACTCTATCTGTAAACAGGATAGATGGGATGCAGAGTGCCTATTTATCCGGATTTTTCGTATGTTAAATACAAGGAGGTTCCCAGTCATGGAAAAAAAGGTCTGCCTGGATGAACGGCTGCCGCAGGAGAGCGAATTCAAGGAGGGGTACGAGAAGGCCAAGGAGGCACTTCTGGAGAAGACCGGCGACGCCTCCGTGTTGGAGGGAGCGATCGAGATTCATCATAAGATGCCCCTGGAGAATCTGGAGGCGGAGGAGTATATGATGCCTCGCGATGTGCTGAAGGAAGAGATGAAGAAGGCCGGTGTGGATGTTGCCGAAGGAAAGCCGGAAAAAGCGCCTGCGAAGAAGGACGCTGAGGAAGAACTGCAGGTGACGGCTGTGGATACGATGATGGAGGGGTTCGCGGCGGAGCCGGAGCTGAGTCCCATCGAGACGGTGGAGGCAATCTGCTTCAACGCATCCCCGGAAGAAGTCGCGGATGAAATAAAGGAAGCCGGGCTGAAGCCGGAGAAGCCGGAAGAAGAAAAGGCAGAGATTTCGAAGGAAGAGACCGAAGAGACGGGGGAGACCGGCGTAGATCTGACGATGGAAGGCTTCGCAGAGGATCCGGAGCTGACGCCGATTGAGGAGGTGGATGCGATCCGCCATGTGGCTTCTTTTGATGAAGTGAAGGATGAGATGAAGGAAGCCGGACTGATGCCGGAGGAGCCGGAGAAATAGATGGTGATTTCTGCGTAACAATCGGTATATCAAGATGACAATAAAGCTTTTGTCGTTTATATCATAAGATATAACTTTTCATGAAATGCCTGCCTTTGCGGCGGGCATTTTATTTGTGCAAGAAAAATGAAATAGTTGATAAGAAAAGCAAGATAGTGCAAAAAACATCGGGATCCGGTCTGAAACCAATGAAAAAACGAACAAAATTTTAGCAAGATAATTGTGCGATTTGGGAAAATGGTGCATGGTTACATTCGCGACGGGTATGATAAGATAATTGTCAGTAATAATGTGGCGCAAGTATGCCTTCGGGTATTTGCGCAGGAGAGGAGAGTGTATCTATGAAGCATACACCGTTTCCCGGTTATGACAATCACTTCAAGTCGCAGCTTCGTGATCTTGAAGAGACCCCGGAGCTGATTGCGGCATGTCAGGCGCAGGGCAAAGCTTTGATGACCTGGGAGGTGCCGGAGGGACTGAAGATGGAGGATCGCGCCATCGACGGACCTGATGAGGGGCAGACTCTCAACATCCGGATCTACACGCCTGCGGGGCTGCCCGCGAAGGCTCCGGCTGTTCTGGACATCCACGGCGGCGCCTGGGTCG
>JAJQDL010000195.1 GCA_021202235.1 Lachnospiraceae bacterium | reverse complement strand
CTTCGCCCGCATCTGCACGCAGAACTGCAGTAAGGCATCCGCTCACTGAATTTCCGTCCTGTGGATTTGCGTATTTCTCTGCAGAGTCTGGAAGAGCCGGGGAAAAACGGGCAGGATCAGGTGGAATTTCTCATTTCTCTGAACGAAGGTGAGGAGCCGCGTCCTCTCGGACGGGTGGCCTCCGGCGGCGAGCTGTCCCGCATCATGCTGGCCATCAAGGCGGTTCTGGCGGATAAGGACGAGATTCCTACGCTGATCTTTGATGAGATCGATACGGGAATCAGCGGGCGCACGGCGCAGAAAGTGTCGGAGAAGTTAAGCCTCATTGGTCGTCACCGCCAGGTAATCTGCATTACGCATCTGCCGCAGATCGCCTCCATGGCGGATCACCATTTCTGCATCCGGAAGACATCGCAGGGCAGTCATACTCTCACCTCGGTGATTTCACTGGATGAAAATGCCTCCATCGATGAACTGGCCCGGCTGCTGGGCGGCGCTGAGATGACAGAAGCTGTCTATCAGAATGCCTGCGAGATGAAGGCGCTGGCGAAAAAAGTCAAAAAAAGCATGCAGCCGCACAGGTGAAAAGAATCTTCCTGCTCTGCAAGGGAATGGAAAGACGGGAAAGAGATTCCCAGTGTGAAACCGAACATGCCGTACATACTAGGAGCGAGACAAAAAACGCACGATTGTCTCGCTCTTTTCTTGTGATATAGGAGAGTCCTTCGTTCTTTCCTATATGATAAAAAGCCTCCGGCGGATGCGCAAAGCGCATTCTTTGTGCGTTTCCGGAAATATGTCGGAAAGGAGCTATGCGGGAAAAGGAGGTATGTGAGGTTGAGCATGGAGAGAAGGATGTACCGGCGCTGGCTGGCCGCCGTGCTGATCTTTTCTTTGATCCTGACAGTGGGATACGCCCGCTCCACGCAGCAGGAAAACGCAGATATCCCGGTGTCGGCGGCCGGGGAAACGCTGGTGTATCCCTGTGGAATGGCTGTGGGAATCTACCTGCAGACCAGCGGCGTACTGATCGTGGGAACCGGAGAAGTGACGGACGAGACGGGAAATGTCACCAACCCGGCGAAAGGGCTTGTGGAGGCCGGCGATTATATTGAGACGGTCAATGGTCAGGGGGTTGGCAGCAAGACCGAGCTGGTAAACACGATTCGCGATCAGGGCAACGAGCCGGTGGAGCTGACCGTGCGGCGGGACGGGGACGAGCAGACGGTCAGCATCCAGCCGGTTCGCGGCAGCGACGGCATCTATATGCTGGGAATCTGGGTCCGGGACGACACGCAGGGAATCGGCACGCTGACCTATGTGACGCAGGACGGGAGCTTTGGCGCACTGGGACACGGCATCAGCGACACGGACACGGGAACCCTGGTGGAAACATTGTCGGGGACTCTGTATCCGGCTCTGGTGACCGGAGTAATCCGGGCCACCTCGTCGTCGGCCGGTTCACTGACCGGCAGTATTTTTTATGAGGAGAGCTGTTCCCTTGGTTTGATCTCCGGAAACAGTGCCTGCGGCATCTTCGGCACGCTCTCCGCAGATCCGGAAGAAGACTGGGGACTTACGGCGGCGCCGGTGGCTGCGGCGGAAGAAGTCACAGAAGGAAGCGCCATCCTGCGCAGCGACATTTCCGGTGTCCTGCAGGATTACGACATTGAGATTGAGCGAGTCTGTCCTTATGACACAGAGAATAAAAATCTGGTCTTGCGCGTGACTGATCCGGAACTGCTGGAGCTGACCGGCGGCATCATTCAGGGCTGCAGCGGTTCTCCGATCCTGCAGGATGGGAAGCTGGTAGGCGCTGTGACGCATGTCCTGCTGGAAGATTCCACCCGGGGCTATGGGATCTTTGCGGAGACGATGCTGGAGAGCGCAGCGGCGTAAGGCTTCCTCGCAGGGTTGGAACCGCCGGAAGCATAAGGATTGATTTTTGCAGAGCTTCGTTCTATAATGGGAGCGTTGTATACGAAAGCGACGGAATGACAGGGCGCCCCGGAGAATCCGGGGCGCTTGATATGAGAGAAAAGAGGAAAATATCATGGGAATCGTAGTAACCAAGGCACTGACAATGGTGCTGATCATACTGATGGGATATATATTGAAGCGGGTGGGATATCTGGATAAAGCGTATTTCCCCATGCTCTCCCGCATCTCGCTGAATATCACGCTGCCCTGTGTGATCATCACGAAATTCAGTGAATTTACGATGGATTATGCGTTCCTGGTGTTCGTTCTCATCGGTCTGGGGCTGAACCTGCTGACCGTCGGCATCGGCTTCGTGGCAGGAGCGAGGCGGGGGCGGGATGCGCACGCCTTTTATATGATCAATCTGTCCGGCTTCAACATCGGCTCCTTTGCACTGCCTTTTGCTCAGACATTTCTGGGAGCAGACGGAGTCGTGGCCACCTGCCTCTTCGACGCGGGTAACTCCATGATGTGTACCGGCGGAACCTATGCTCTTGCCTCTACCGTGGCGGCGCAGGGAGAGAAGCAGACACCGGCGGCTTTCCTGAAGAAGCTGTTTTCCTCAATCCCCCTGGATACATATCTGATCATGCTTATTCTGTCCATTCTGGGGCTTCACCTGCCTGCCTTCATCACGAGCTTTGCCTCCACCGTGGGAAACGCCAACAGTTTCCTGGCGATGCTGGTCATCGGCGTCGGTCTGGAGCTGCATCTGAACCGGGAGCAGGTGCGCCGCGTACTCAAGTGCCTGGCCTTCCGCTATGTTTTCGCAGCCGTGTTGGCGCTGACACTCTATCGGCTGCTGCCCTTCAGCCTGGAGGTCCGACAGGCCATGGCGCTGATCGCTTTCGCGCCGCTGTCTCTGCTGTGCCCGGTGTACACGCACCGGTGCGGCGGCGACGAATCCCTGTCCAGCACGCTCAATTCCCTGTCCATCGTGACAAGTACGGTGTGTATGACGGTGCTGCTGCTTCTGTTTAATCTCTGAGGAATCCCTCTTTAAAGCTCCGCTTCCGGGGCTTTTTTTGCGCTCTTTTTCTTCTTCACCGGCGGTTTCAGATGGATCGGCACGAAGACGGCCGCTGTGCGGGAGGGAAGGTAGAGCTTCAGGTAATTTCCCTCCACGCCCGGGTGAAGGCCGGATAATGCTTGTCGGCGATCCGCTCTTCACCGCCGAAGCGTTTTTCGTCGCTGGAGAGAAGAAGCCGGTAATCCTCCCCCTGGCTGACGGGAATCAGATAGTCGGAGAAAGACTGCGTCGGATGGAAGTTAAAGACAAAGAGCAGCCCGCCGCGCTCGAACGCCAGAAGATGATCCTTCTCGTGGACCCATTTCAGGTCGGGCATGATCTGATCGAACAGCTTCCAGGTCTGCGCAAGATCGATCATAGCCCGGTCAAAGTCGCCCAGCCACTGATATTTCAGGAAGCCGTTGTCCACCAGACTCCACTGACGGCGGCAGTAGTGGAAGCTCCAGCCATTGCCTTCCCGGGGAAAATCAATCCATTCGGGATGGCCGAATTCGTTGCCCATGAAGTTCAGATAGGCATCGCCGCCGGCCGACAGCGTCAGCAGCCGGATCAGCTTGTGCAGAGCAATGGCCCGGTCGATGGTCAGATTGTGCGTGATCTTGTCCATGTCGGTATACATAGCGGCGTCGGCCAGCCGGAAGATCAGCGTCTTGTCGCCCACCAGTGCCTGGTCGTGGCTCTCTGCGTAGGCCACAGTCCTCTCACCAGGGCGGCGCAGGCACAGATCGGACCAGATCTTCTGTACATTCCAGTCTTCGTCACTCTTTTCCTTGATCAGACGAATCCACATGTCTGGGATTCCCATGCCCAGCCGGTAGTCGAAGCCGAGGCCGCCGTCCGCGATTGGAAGGCACATGCCGGGCATCCCGGACATATCCTCGGCGATGGTCACGGCGTCTGGCTTTACCTCCCGGATCAGGGCGTTGGCCAGCTGCAGATATGTCACCGCTTCGGTATCCGTATTTAGAGAGAAATATTTGTGGTCGTCGTCAAAATTGCCGCCGAGACCGTGATCATGGTAGAGCATGGACGTCACACCATCGAAACGGAAGCCGTCCAGATGGTACTCGGTCAGCCAGTATTTCAGGTTTGAAAGCAGAAAATGGAGCACTTCAGTCTTTCCATAGTTGAAGAGCTTGGTACCCCAGGCGGGGTGATCGCCCTCGGGGCCGTCGTGGAAGAACTGCCAGGTGGTTCCGTCAAATTCATTGATGCCCTCGGAGGTATTGCGCACCGCATGAGAGTGCACCAGATCCAGAAGTACGCGGATGCCCATCTTGTGCGCCTGATTGACAAGATATTTCAGATCATCGGGCGTGCCGAACCATGAGGAAACGGCGAAGAAATTCGAGACCTGATAACCGAAGGAGCCGTAATAGGGATGCTCCATGATGGCCATCAGCTGGATCGTATTATAACCGGCCTTCTGGATGCGCGGCAGAGTCTGATCCGCGAACTCCCGGTAGGTGCCGACGCGGGGCTCCTCCTGCGCCATACCCACGTGGGCCTCATAGATCAGAAGCGGTTCTTGCGGCCTGAAGCGCTTGTCCGCCCAGCGGAATTTTTTCGCGTCATCCACCACTTCGGCGTTCCAGGACACGGTTTCCTTTTCCTGCACGGCACGTCGCGTGTAAAGGCGCAGATGCTCCGTAAAAATACCGTCGTGTTTAACAACGGTGCGGCAGCGGCAGCCAGTCCAGAGCGCCTTCTTCCCCGGAAGGACGATCTCCCAGTCGCCGTTCCCCAGAGAAGTCATGGGATGAGAGCGCTTGTCCCAGTTGTTAAAATCGCCGGTAAAATACAGCTCCTGCGCGGCGGGCGCCCATTCCCGGTAGACCCAGCTGTCCTCCAGATGGTGGATGCCGTAGTAAAGATGTGCATTGGCGAAATCGCTGAGCGTTCCGCCCTGGGGGAGCAGGCGTTCCCGGGTACGGGTATAATTATCCATGCGAAGCTCAATATCCCCCTGAAAAGGGGCAAGCTGCGGGTTATATTCGAAGATTCGATACATGATCGTACTCCTTTCAGCAAAAAAATACAGACATGGCTCTGGTGGCTTTGTCTGTATTTTAGCAGAAAGGTTACGCCTGAACAAGGGGAATCTTTTTGGCTTCGACCATGAACAGCGGCGTGGAGGCAAAGTTGATTTTTTCTTCATCAGACCATACATATTGCCAGACATTTGTGTCTGACGAAACCGCCATTCCCAGCGAACTGAGAAGATTTACATCCCATTGCGGACGGGAAATCCCGGAGAGAGGAATCCGATGGGCGATATCCTCCATCACATCAAAGTTCGTCCCAACATTTCGGTCGCGGATGCCAAGCTCTGAGGTCCTCCGACGATCACTTTCATAGGATAATCGCTCCTGCTCGTCAAACAGATACGCGTACCAGTTGGCATCAAAGTTTAGCAGTAAACCATTGCGTTTCAATACACGGTACCATTCGCGGCAGGCTGTCTCCGGATGGGGCAGGTTCCAGGTAAGGTTACGCGAGAGAAGAACATCGAAACTTTCGTCAGGAAACCGGAGTTCCTCTGCATTCATTTGCAGGAAATTGATGGAGCTGGCCAGATTCCCGGCATTCTTTTTCGCTTCTGCCAGCATATTCGGCGTGAGGTCAACGGCTGTAACAGAGTAGCCAAGACCGGCCAGAAGAATTGCAAAGAAGCCCGGACCGGTGCCAACCTCCAGAATGTGAATCTCTTCACGTGATTTTCCCGGAAAATGGCCGAGAATCCTCTCTTCCAGCAGCGTCTGCCAGCGCAGACGGCTTTCTGAGCGTAATTCCTCCTGGTTGAGCTCCGAGTAACTGGGAGCACGCTGCGACCAGTAAGAACAGTTTTCACTGAGGATTGTTTCGCGCGATTCCATAAGATATCATGGGTCCTTTCTCTATAATATTCAGAGAGGCACACTGGTGTAAAAGTATACCGTCCTGTGGGGCGAAGAGTGTAAACTGTGTTGTACCAAAATAGTCTCGGATTTCCCCGAGCTTATCCCCGGCCTGAAACGATTCACTGGCAGAAATCTCCGGATACCAGCAGCCGGTGCGAGGGGAGAAGATGTCATCATGGTTCAGTCTCCTGCGCAGTTATTTGAATAAGGTTATACTAACATCGTAAGTGGGGCCGGACAAGCCTCCCCGGGGGATGTAAAATGACCAACGCACCGGATGTCTCCGCGCAGGCACAGATTTTCCGTCTTCTGCTCAGGCTGCGCGATGAAAATAAAATATCGATTCTTTTTGTCACCCATGATCTTGCTTATACACGGGAACTGATTCGCTCGATCCTGCCGGCAGAGACTGGAGAAAATTAAGCTTTTTTTATCAAATTATCATGAATTATATTCCTTCAGTTTAGATTTATCCTGTATACTGTGATAGGAAACGCGAGGAGCGAGTCGCTTTACATTGAAGAAACAAAAGATCGAATCCGGCGTGACAGGATATAAAGCAGGAGGAAGTATGACATGGGCAAGGTAATAGGTATCGATCTGGGGACGACCAACAGCTGCGTGGCGGTCATGGAGGGCGGTACACCCACGGTGATCGCGAACGCGGAAGGGTCCCGAACAACGCCGTCGGTGGTGGCGTTCGCCAAAAACGGAGAGAGACTGGTGGGCGACGCGGCCCGGAGACAGGCGGTTACGAACGCAGATCGAACCGTCGCTTCCATCAAAAGGCAGATGGGCTCGGATTACCGGGTCAATATAGACGGGAAAAAATATTCTCCGCAGGAAATCTCGGCGATGATCCTGCAGAAGTTAAAGCGGGATGCGGAGGCTTACCTGGGAGAATCCGTCACCGAGGCCGTGATCACGGTACCGGCGTATTTTAACGATGCGCAGAGACAGGCGACAAAGGACGCCGGACGGATCGCGGGTCTGAATGTACTCCGCATCATTAACGAGCCCACAGCCGCGGCACTGGCTTACGGGCTGGACAACGGCGGCGCCCAGAAGATCAT
The DNA here is from genome assembly GCA_021202235.1 of Lachnospiraceae bacterium. Classification (GTDB taxonomy): domain Bacteria; phylum Bacillota; class Clostridia; order Lachnospirales; family Lachnospiraceae; genus UBA3305. The sequence goes on along the minus strand of JAJQDL010000195.1, from coordinate 2,158 downwards.
GGTTTATGATCTGGGCGGCGGCACCTTCGATGTGTCTGTCATCGAGATTGGCGACAATCTGATCGAGGTGCTTTCTACGGCCGGAGATAACCATCTGGGCGGTGATGACTTCGATCAGCGTATAGCGGATTATCTGATTCAGGAATTTCGCCGGACAGAGAAAATAGACATTTCCCGTGATCCCGCGGCGGTGAAGCGTGTGAGGGATGAAGCGGAGAAGGTCAAGAAGGAGCTGTCCTCCTCCACGGATGTGACAGTGAACCTCCCCTTCCTGTCGGTGGATAACAATGGGCCGCATCACTTGGAAGTACGGCTGACGCGGGCCCGGTTCGACGAGATGACACGCGACCTGGTGGAGCGCACATCCATCCCCGTGAAGAATGCCCTGAAGGACGCCGATGTCGATCCGTCCGAGCTGGGCATGGTGCTGCTGGTCGGCGGTTCCACGCGGATCCCCGCTGTGCAGAACGAGGTGCGGCGGCTGACGGGAAAAGAGCCTTCCCGCAATATGAACCCTGATGAGTGCGTTGCGTTGGGCGCGGCCGTACAGGGCAGCAAATTCAGCAGCAACGCGCTGTCTGCGGGCGGCGCCGCGGAGATCATCCTCATGGATGTCTCCCCGCTGTCTCTGTCCATCGAGACCGTGGGCGGCGTCTGCCCCCGCATCGTTGAGCGGAACACGACGATCCCCACGCGCCACAGCCAGGTCTTCACGACGGCAGCAAATTTCCAGAAGGCTGTGGATATCAAGGTCTATCAGGGCGAGCGGCGATTCGCCAAAGATAATAAGCTGCTGGGAAATTTCCGGTTGGACGGCATCAAACGAGCTCGTGCCGGTGTGCCGCAGATCGAGGTGACCTTTGACATCGACGCCAACGGCATCGTCAAGGTCTCCGCCAAGGATCTGGGAACCGGCAAGGAACAGGCCATCACGATCACCTCCAGCACCAACCTGACGGAGGAAGAGATCCAACAGGCCATGCGCGACGCTGCCGCCTATGAAAGTCAGGATAAGCGTCAGAAGGAGCTGATCGATATCCGTAATGAGGCGGAGAGCCTGACCTATCGGGTGGATCAGTTCCTGAAGGAAGATAAAGAGAAGAAGACACTGGATAAGGCCACACGCAATCGCATCAAGGCCGATCTGTCCGAGCTGAAAAAGCGGGTGAATAAGACCAAGCCGGAGAAGATCACCGAGCGGGAGGCCGGAGAGATCCGCGAAGTTAAGGATCATCTGGAGGCCGAGGTGGCTCCGTATCTGAATGAAGCTTCGTAATTATACTGAATGGCATAAAGTTGTTTGCTGTAATGGACTATCGGCTGTATGTCTGTAGTCCTGATAAATGATCTGAACCTGTAAGCCGTCACAGTGAAGGAGTTCACCTTCGCTATGGCGGCTTTTTGCAGGATCTCTGACTTGCCGACCCGGCGGGCTTATGCTATAATCTTTCACCGGCGAAAGAAATTCGGACAATGTATGAGAGGAAACGGGATTTTATGGAGGACAGACAGGGGAGCCGGGGGATTTTCGGAGAGATCGACCTGGACAGCGTGGAGTTGACTGCGCCGCCGCCCGCGGAGGAGCCGGAGCGGCAGTATTATTTTATGGCCAGAGATCGGGAGTGGGTGCGCGCGAAAGCCGCGGAACTCGGACGGCCTCTGCGGGCCTGCGTCGTGACCTTTGGCTGTCAGATGAACGCCAAGGACTCGGAGAAGCTCCAGGGCATCCTTCGGGCGATCGGTTATGAAGAGACGGACTCAGAGGACGCGGATTTTGTTCTGTATAATACCTGCACCGTGCGGGAAAATGCGAATCAGCGATTGTACGGCCGCCTGGGACAGACGAACAGCCGGAAGCGTGAGAATCCACAGATGCTGGTGGGGCTCTGCGGCTGCATGATGCAGGAGGCGGAGGAAGTGGAGAGGATACGGAAGTCCTACCCCTTCGTGGATCTGGTCTTCGGCACGCACAATATTTTCAAGCTGGCCGAACTCCTTTACTTCTGTCTGACGGAGGAGCGCCGGGTCATCGACGTCTGGGAGAGCACGGAGCAGATCGTGGAGGAGCTTCCCGCGGAGCGCAAATATCCCTTCAAATCCGGTGTCAATATCATGTTCGGCTGCAACAATTTCTGCAGCTACTGCATCGTTCCCTATG
>JAJQDL010000028.1 GCA_021202235.1 Lachnospiraceae bacterium | reverse complement strand
ATAACCCTTAAAAATAAATCCTAATTTTCGGAGAACGTAAAATAATATTTTCCCCCTGATTATTGATAAAAAAAGATTCGCCCATGGGAACGGGGGGGAATCCATGGGCGACGAGCTAAAAAGCTCATATCATTCGAGGAATGATATGAGTAATGTAAACAATAAATATGAATAAAATGTTACTAGTTTAAAAACTTTTTAGGAAATCCTGTTTTTTATAAGGGAGAAGGGAGAGATCATGATCCGAATTGCCATTGTTGAAGATGATGATCTGTTTGTCTCTCAGGTACAGCAATTTCTTGCCGATTATCAGAGAGAGAAAAAGGAGGCGTTCGAAATCCGGGTTTACCGGGACGGGGATGGGATTACGGCAGATTACAGACCGGAATTTGACATCATTTTGATGGACATTGAAATGCGTTTTGTAAATGGTATGACAGCTGCTGAAGAGATTCGCCGGATAGATTCTGAGGTAATCATCATTTTCATTACGAATCTACCGCAATACGCAATCCGTGGTTATGAAGTGGGCGCTCTGGATTACATTCTCAAACCACTCTCTTATTTTGTGTTCAGCCAGAAACTGGAGCGCGCCATTGGGAGGCTGCGTCAAAAGGGGAAGCATTATGTGACAGTTCCCTTCCGAGGCGGTATTCAACGTCTGGATGTCTCGGATATTTATTATATCGAAAGTGAAGGGCATACTCTTGTATATCATACCAGCCGGGGAAATCTCTGTTCCAGCGGGACGATGAAGGCGGCGGAAACCCGGTTTGAGGGAATGCATTTTTCCCGGGGGAACAAGGGATACCTGATTAACCTGAAACATGTGGAAGCCATTGAGGAAAAATGTGCTGTTGTGAAGGGAGAGAAACTGCTGATCAGTCGGCCGCGGATGAACGATTTCATGAGAGACCTGACGAAATACTGGGGGGAGGTTGAGTAAGCGATGGGTACCTGGGCTTCGGGAATGATGCTTCCGGATATACCCAGATTATACACGGCGGCGGCAGAATGGCTGGCTTGTCTGGTGTATATCCTGCAGGTGAACCGGCGTCTCAAAGGTCGGCGGCTGGCGGTGGCGGCAGGAATTTTTCTGGTCTGGCAGATTTCATTTTTATCTGTGACGGATGGCCTGGATGGTTTCTGGTGGGTCCTCTGTATGCTGGCAGCCATCCTTTCCATGTATTTTTTTCTGTATATCAGCTGCGAGGGGAGTGCTTTCGATGCGGGCTACCGCTGTGTGGAATCTTTCGTCCTGGCGGAATTGGCTGCTTCTCTGGGATGGCAGCTTTACTGTTTTCTGTACTATGAGATGGGGATGACCGCGACGGTTTTCGGTGTGCTGTTCCTGGTTTTGATCTATGTTTTTTTCTTTGGAGGGATGGGGCTTCTGGTTCGGCATTTTTTCCGGGGAGAAGAGACTCTGGATGTGACATGGAAGGAATTCCTGCTGTCTGTCTTCATTGGAAGCGTGATTTTTCTGGTGAGTAACCTGAGCTTCACGTATGTCAACACACCGTTTAGTTCGGAGTATTCTTCGGATATCTTCAACATACGGACATTGATGGATCTCTGTGGAGTGATTACGCTGTTTGCCTATCATATTCTGCGCATCAATATGAAAATCCAGTGCGAGCTCGATATCTCGGAGTCCATGCTGGAGCATCAGTATCTTCAATATCAGCAGTCCCGGGAGACGCTGGATATGATCAATTATAAATACCACGATCTGAAGCATCAGATCATTGCATTGCGCGCGGAGGAGGACAGTGACAAACGCCGGGAATATCTGGATCGGATGGAGGCCTCCGTCAGCAGCTATGAGACACAGGTGAAGACAGGAAATAAAGTGCTTGATATCATTTTGACCAGCAAGAGTCTGAGCTGTTACAATGATCATATTACCTTTACCTCTGTGGCGGACGGGAGTCTGCTTGATTTTCTTGAGACCATGGATATCTGTTCTATTTTCGGAAATGCTCTGGACAACGCCATAGAGTGCGAGAAAAAAATTGAAGACGAGGGAAAAAGGATGATTCATCTGTCCGTTTTTTCTCAGCAGAGCTTCCTGATCGTCCGGTGTGAGAATTATTGCGAGGAAGGAATTGCCTTTGAAAAAGATTTGCCGAAAACAACTAAGAAAGGAAGGGGATTCCATGGTTATGGACTGAAAAGCATCCGCAATACCGCTCAGAAATACGGCGGGGAGGTGGATGTGGAAGCGGTGGATAATCGTTTCAGTTTAAAGATATTGATTCCTCTTCCCATACAGACTTCACAGTAAGAGGGCGGCGCTGCCGCTCTCTTTTTCTGAAAATAGCTGTCTGCCTGCCCACATAGCTTCCGCGGCGTATTATAAAATGGTCCGGAGACAGGGTGAGGGAAACAAATTAAGCAGAAAAATGACAGTTTATGAAAATAAAAGAGAAGAAATTCAGAACCTGTTAAACTGGAATCAACTAATCCGAATGGCGCCGTCGGATTTGTGGAGAACAAAGGAGACAGCAATGCGGATAACAAAAAAATTATCCGTAAAACGAAACAAAGGAGGAAGAGAGTACCCCATGAAGAAAAAAACAGCGGTTTTTCGTGGTCTTGCTGCCATCATGGCGTTTGTGATGCTGGTGAGCATGACGGCCGCCACCATCACTTTCCAGTATGACGGAATCATCAATACGTATGCGGGCATTGACGTGACCCGTACGGAGGCATCGGACGACACGGTCAGCACAGCTTATTATGAGAATGAATACGGCTCTGACGCAGACGCATTGGTGGATGCTTACGCGGCAGCGGCAGATTTGAACATTGAGTCGGAGGAGGAGGCCATCGTTCTTCTGAAAAATGAGGATGACGCACTGCCCATTTCTTCAGACAGTCGCCTGACCATTTTTGGAAATGCGTCTGTGAATTCATCGATTTACAGCACGCAGTCCCCGGACTATATGACATATACAAGCTTTGTCGACGCCATGGAGGACACATTCGGGGCGGATAATGTCAATACGGAACTCTGCACGAATGTCTATGAAGGTCTTGGCTCCAACAGCAATACAGAGCTGGTTGAGGCAGATATCGATTCTGTAAAGGCCTACGAGAGTACCTGGCAGAATGACTATAATGATGTAGCCATCGTTGTCCTGGCCCGGGAAGGCGGAGAGGGAAATGATCTGCTGAAATACTCTACGACAGAGACCTATGAGGACGGGAGTGCCCGGCATTTCCTGGATCTGTCCGAAAATGAGGAGGCTCTGATTGAGTACCTGATAGAACAGAAAGAGGCGGGAATCTTTGGCAAAGTGGTCGTGATTATTTCCACGGAATACCAGATGGAACTCGGTTTCCTGGAGGAGTATGACATTGACGCGGCCATTCAGGTCGGCGAGTGCGGAAGCTACGGCTGCACGGCGATCGGAGAGGTCCTGACAGGCGAAGTGAATCCTTCCGGGCATCTGACGGATACCTACGCAGCCAATTCGGTCTCGGCCCCTGCAACGACCTACTCCAATCAGGAGGATACGATTCGCTGGACGAACTATGAGGAGATTAATGAGGCGAATCCGGACGACAACGAGGCGAACGGAGATCACATTGACTGGTATATCATCTATGCCGAAGGAATCTATGTAGGATACCGGTACTACGAGACGAGATACGAGGATACCGTCATGGGAACCGGCAATGCGGACAGCACGGAGGGATCTTCCGATGGAGAAGCGTGGAATTATGAAGAAGAGATGATGTATACCTTCGGGTACGGACTTTCGTATACCACCTTTGAGCAGACCATCGACTCGGTTACTTATGACGAAGAGAGCGATACGTACACCATGGAAGTCACTGTGACAAATACAGGAGATGTGGCCGGTAAGGATGTGGTGGAAGTATATGCGCAGACGCCCTACGGTGATTATGAGAAAGAAAATCTGGTGGAGAAGTCTTCTGTGCAGCTGGTTGCTTATGATAAGACAGATTCCATCGAGCCAGGGGCGAGTCAGACGCTGACGATCAGCGTGTCCGGATATTTTCTGGCCAGCTATGATTCCAATGGAGCTCAGACATATATTCTCAGCGCAGGCGATTATTATCTGAGTATCGGTGATGACGCTCACGATGCGCTCAACAACATTCTGGCCGCCAAGGGCTATACCACGGCTGACGGGATGACGGAGGAGGGAGATGCCTCCAAGACTTATACATGGACACAGGAAGAACTGGATACGGAAACATATTCTACTTCGATTTACACGGACGCAGAAGTGACCAATGCCTTTGACGAAGCGGATATCACCTATTATGGCTATGACTTTACGTATCTGTCCCGCAGTGACTGGGAGGGAACCTATCCCGTCGAAACTGTGGAACTGGAGGCAACGGAGGAAATTGTCGAGGGTCTGGCGGACGACTGGTATGATCCGGCGGATTATGAGGCGGTATCCGTGGATGATTTCACTCAGGAGGCGGACAACGGCCTGACGCTGCTGGATATGCTGGATGTGGACTTTGACGACGATGAGACCTGGAATCTGTTCCTGGATGAGTTCTCGGTTACAGAGCTGGCAAATCTGATGACAGACAGCGTCTCGGCTCAGGTAGTGGCGGATCTCGATGTGGTCGGAAACGCGAGAATCGATGACAACAGCAGCGGCGGAGGTTCTGTGCGGTTTGTCTCGGAGGCCAACACGGCGAGAACCTGGAACCTCGATCTGGCGACGCAGCGCGGTTATCTGGAAGGCGTGATCGCCGGTTGCCTCGGCTATGATGAAGTGTGGTATGGCGGCGGAGATCTGCATCGTACTCCCTTCGGAGGACGCGCCGACCAGTACTGGTCTGAGGACAGCACGCTGAGCTATTACATGGGCTATGTGGAAGCGGAAGCGATGCAGTCAACGGGTGTCTCTTACTGCGTAAAGCACTTCGCACTCAACGATCAGGAGACCGAGCGGGAGGGCGTGAGTACCTTCGCACAAGAGCAGGCGATTCGTGAGATCTATCTGAGAAACTTTGAAGGCTCCTTTGCCGGCGGCGCGCTGTCTACAATGTGCGGCCTGAACCGGATCGGCATCACCTGCTGCGCCAAGAATTCCGCCCTTCTGACGACTGTGCTGAAGACAGAGTGGGGCTTTAAAGGACATGTGACTAACGACGGTTATGTGGGACTGGGCTACCAGGTCGATTTCCTGGAAAACATTGTGGCCGGTATGGATTATGCCTGCATGGATACCTCGGGAGACTTCGCAGCGGCTGTTGTAGAGGCCGTTGAAGATGGCGACGGATATATTCTTCAGTGCCTGCGCGATGCAGCCAAGAGGAATCTCTATGTGATGGCGCATTCGGTATCTATCAATGAGGTATACAGCGGCGGTTCCGTGTACGTGATTGTGCCGGGCTGGCAGCTTGCGTTGATGGTCGCCAATGTGATTGGTATTGCAGGCTTTGTGGTGTTTACAGTGCTGGCAGTGGTCTCGTCCCGGCGCAAAAAGAGGACAGTCAAGAGTAAGGAAGAGGTGTAAGAGAATATGAAGACGAAAAAACTGGGATTGAGCGCGGCGGCAGGCTGGGCCTGTGCAGCGGTGACTCTGGTGGATCTGATTGCATTTTGCATCTACGGTGCGGTATATAATACCTATTTTGACCTGGCAGTGGTGATTTTTCTGGCTCTGGGGGCGGTTTGTGCAGGATTTTATGCGAAAATGGATACGGAGCTTTCGCAGTGGGCGAATCTGGCGGCGGTATTCTGTGACAGTTTTGCTCTGGGGGTGTTCTTCCTGAACAGCTTTCCCGTGTGGGCCGACTGGAACGGAGGATTTACCATGTACGGCTCTCAGGGCGGGATTCAGCCGGTGATTCTGATTCTGGTCATCTGTCTGGTGGCTATTCTGGCGGGCATTGTGTCCTGCTTTTCAAGGAAGGAGGTTGCAGCCGCATGAAGAAGGGAAAAAGAGGAATGGCAGCTGTGCTGGCACTGGCCCTGTGCGTATCTCTGACCGGCTGTTCGACACTGGGGACGAATACAGGGATCTATTTCTCCGAGATGTCCGACGCCTGGAGTACCCTGTTTTCCAGCATGGGGAGATCCTCCTCGACGGCTTCCACAGGAACCGCGGAGGAGACTGTCTCTGAGAATGCCCTGGGAACACCAGGAGATTTCACGGTGGATGAGTCCGGAAATTATTCTTTCGCAGGCGTGGAGAATGCCAGTTATTATCAGATTTTCATCTATGATACGGCGGATCAGTCCGAGTATCTCTCCGTCAGCGGACAGATCGAGGAGACGGGGAGCGGAACCTATACCGGAAATATTGCAGAGAGTCTGACATATGGCTACGGTGATTATACGGTGAAGGTAATTGCCTATCCTGACTATTCGGACAATGAGCATGAGAAATCGGCGGCCGCTTCCTGTGAATTTGTCAGCACCGGGACGGTCGACGAACCGGCAGTAGCTTATTACTGGGATTGCTTTACCGGAACGATGGGAGTGCAGCTGACAAATATCAATGCATACGAGTATCAGAGCCTGCCGACTCAGGTGGAGGTTACTTTCACCAATGAAGCGGATTCCGCTGATGTGACGACGGTGACCATCGAAGGAGTCTCCCTGGAGGATGACATCTATTCGGCGGAGACGACGGAGCTTACAGATGGGGCTACCTACAGCGTAGAAGTATCTGCGATGTGGGATGAAACCTACGTAGACAATCCGGAATACACGGGGACGTTGGATCCGGTCACAATCAGCAGTGAAGCGAGCGTTATTACGGAGGGGTATGGATATTTGAATAAGGATATTTATTCCGACATCGATTATCCAGCTGTAGCGGAGAACTTCAATCTGGCAGAGGGGGGCTCTATGGGTGTATGGTATGCTTTTACTCCCTATACAGTCAGCGACAAGGGCATGATCAGCTATGTCTCCTTTGACGGGACGGACATGAATTTTGTGGCCACCCCTGCTGAGACAACAGACGGCGCTGCGTATGCTTATACCTTCGCGATTGAAGCGGTAGAGGAAGGGGGCTTCGGAAGCTCTAAGACAGGAACCCTGAAGATTTATGAGGATGGAACTTTTACAGCATCGGTTGATTATGTGGAAGGCGTTATTGCAGCGATGACTACGTTCGCCAGTGATATCCAGGGAACCTGGAGTGACAATGGAGACGGTACGGTTAATCTGTACTATGATCATACTTCGACAGTCCTGTATGAGGACTAGAGACGGAGAGTCTCCTCTCTGCATAAGGGAGGAGACTCTGAAAGGACAGGATGTTGGGTATAAGAGATATTGTTAAGAAAATGACTTTGGAGGAGAAATGTTATCTTCTCTCCGGGAAAGATGTCTGGCAGACCCGGTCGGTAGAACGGTTGGGTGTGCCCGGCGTGACCCTCTCCGACGGACCCCACGGGGTTCGTCGGCAGGAGGGAGCCGGCGACCAGCTGGGAATTCATGCCAGCGTTCCCGCCACCTGCTTTCCGACGGCAGCGACGGTGGCTAACAGCTGGGATCCGGAGCTGGGCGAGGCGATCGGCCGGTATCTGGGCGAGGAAGCGGCTTCACAGGGTGTGTGTGTCCTTCTGGGTCCCGGTATGAACATTAAGCGGAATCCGCTTTGTGGGCGGAATTTTGAATATTTTAGCGAAGATCCATACCTGACGGGAAAGATGGCGGCGGGTTACATCCGGGGTATCCAGTCTCAGGGAGTTGGCGCCTGTCCCAAGCATTTTGCGGTAAATTCTCAGGAAACCAGGCGTATGGCCAGCGATTCTGTTCTGGATGAGCGCACCCTGCGGGAAATCTATCTGACAGGGTTTGAAATCGCGGTCCGGGAGGCGAAACCGAAAGCGGTGATGTCTTCCTATAACCGGGTCAACGGTGTTTATGCCAATGAAAACGCGCACCTGCTGCAGGAGTTCCTTCGTGATGAGTGGGGTTACGACGGGTTTGTCGTGTCCGACTGGGGCGCATCCAACGATCATGTAGCCGGTGTTGCTGCGGGTTCTCATCTGGAAATGCCTACGACCGGTGGGGATTCCGATGAGGAACTGATTCAGGCAGTCAGAGACGGACGGATCCGCGAAGAGGTGATTAATCGCCGCGTGGAAGAATTTCTGGAAGCAGTTCTGCCCTGCCGGAAATCCGTGGAAGAGAAAGAGGGAAAGCCTTTTGATGTGGAGGCTCAACACGAAATGGCGCAGAGAGCCGCGGACCAGAGTCTCGTTCGGCTGACGAACTATCATGGGCTCCTGCCGATAGCGGAAGGAACAAGAGTTGCCGTTATTGGTGATTTTGCAGCGGCGCCCCGGTATCAGGGAGCGGGTTCTTCCCTTGTGAATCCCACGAAACTGGAGAGTATGTTGGATGTGATCGGGGACTTTCCCCTGGAGATGACATCCTTTGCCCGGGGATATCTCAGGACAGGTCCGGCAAACGCTGGGCTGGTGGCGGAGGCTGTAGAGGCCGCCGGAGAAGCGGATGTAGTGCTCCTGTATCTGGGTCTGGACGAAATCTCTGAGTCTGAGGGACTGGATCGGACACATATGCAGATTCCGGAGAGTCAGGTCGAGCTATTAAAAAAGATTGCTGCGGTGAACCGTCATGTGGTTGCGGTGCTTTCGGGGGGCTCCGCCATTGAAATGGACTGGATTGATGAATGCGAGGCAGTGATTCACGGATATCTGTGCGGCCAGGCAGGGGCGGCGGCAATGCTTGCCGCTATCACCGGAAAAATTAATCCGTCCGGCAAGTTAAGTGAGACATATCCCTATAAGTATGAGGACACTCCCTCGGCGCCCTATTTCCCGGCCAGAGAGAGGAACGCCGAATACCGGGAAGGTCTGTATGTAGGGTATCGTTATTTTGAGACCGTGCAGAAAAAGGTTCGATTTCCCTTTGGGTTCGGTTTGTCCTATACGCGTTTTGTTTACAGGGATTTGTCCGTCGACGAGAGAAAGGTATCCTTTACGCTGACCAATGCAGGAAAACGTGACGGTGCCGAGGTGGCCCAGGTTTATGTCGAAGCAGTCGAAGGAAGCGTTTATCGTCCTGCGAAGGAGCTCAAGGGTTTTGCCAAGGTGTTCCTGCGTGCGGGAGAATCCCGAAGAGTTACGATCAAACTGGATGATAAAGCCTTTCGTTACTTTAATACGAAAACGAATCGTTTTGAAATCGACGGCGGAATCTACTATATTCAGG
>JAJQDL010000008.1:8661-9258 GCA_021202235.1 Lachnospiraceae bacterium | reverse complement strand
GTGCTATAAGCAGAGGATGGAGCGCGGACTGAGCTTCCTCGAGTTCAATTACATGATTATGCAGAGCTATGACTTCTACATGCTGTTTCAGAAATACGGCTGCAACATGCAGTTCGGCGGCGACGACCAGTGGAGCAACATGCTGGGCGGCACGGAGCTGATCCGCCGCAAGCTGGGGAAGGATGCCTACGCCATGACGATCACGCTGCTGCTGAATTCCGAGGGCAAGAAGATGGGCAAGACCCAGTCCGGCGCCGTATGGCTGGATCCGAACAAGACGTCTCCCTACGATTTCTATCAGTACTGGAGAAATGTCGACGACGCCGACGTGCTGAAATGCCTGCGGATGCTGACCTTCCTGCCTCTGGAGCAGATCGAGGAGATGGATAAATGGGAGGGCAGCCAGCTGAATCAGGCCAAGGAAATTCTGGCCTACGAGCTGACCGCACTGGTGCACGGCGAGGAGGAAGCAAAGAAGGCGCAGAACGCGGCCCGCGCACTCTTCGGGGGCTGCGGTGCTTCTGCCAGTATGCGCACCTGTGCGCGGACGGAGGAGGGTTTCACGGAGGACGGCGTCGAGATCCTGGCGCTGCGGGG
>JAJQDL010000008.1:0-8651 GCA_021202235.1 Lachnospiraceae bacterium | reverse complement strand
CCCTTACGTACGTGGATTTCCCGGCGGCCGCCATCGTTATCCTTTCGATTCTGGTACAGGCGGAGCTGGCTGCTTCCAAGTCCGAGGCCCGGCGGAATGTCGTGCAGGGCGGTGTTTCTCTGGACGGCAAGAAGGTCGACGACTTCAAATTGCAGCTGACTGCGGAGGAGATCGGAGACGGCGTGGTGCTTCGCCGCGGGAAGAAGAAGTACTGCAAGGTTGTGGTGAAGAAATAAGAGAGACTGCTGAATGGCCCGTTTCGATTCGGGATTTCTGCAGTGTATCGTGATAAGATAAAAAAGGATCTTCTGAAGAGGCCGTTTTCCGGCGTCAACAGAGGATCCTTTTGTCAATCGGTGATTATATCCCGTGAGAAGGCCCCGCAGGAATTACTTTATTCCTCTGCCTTCTGATCGCAGTAAATACAGCGATAGATCCGCTTCTCCCGGTCCACAAGTCGGAAGACATGATCCAGATCCTGCTCCACGGAGGTGATGCAGCGGGGATTCTTACAACGCGCCACATTGACGATCTTCTCAGGAAGCTCCAGCTTCTTTTTCTCTACTGTCTTGCTGTCATCAATGATATTCACAGTGATATCGGGATCCAGATAACCCAGTACATCCAGATCGACATCGATCTTGTCGCTGATCTTGATGATATCCTTCGAGCCCAGCTTGTTGCTCTTGACCCGGCGGATGATGGCGACCGGGCAGTCCAGGTCGTCCAGATTCAGGTATTTGTATACCAGCATGGAGTGCCCGGCCTTGATGTGATCCAGTACGATTCCCTTTTCAATAGCGTCTACCTTTAACATATGCGTCCTCCTTCCGTATCGATTTCCGTCTATTCCTCAATGCTCAGTCCCAGCAGCTTCATGATCAGAGCCATGCGGACGAATTTTCCGTACTCGGCCTGTTCAAAATACACGGCCCGGGGATCCTTGTCTACCTCGACCGCGATCTCGTTGACACGGGGCAGGGGATGCAGGATCTTCAGATCATCTTTGGCCTTTTTCAGCTTGGCCAGATCGAGAATATAGCTGTCCTTCAGTCGTATGTAGTCCGCTTCGTTGAAGAAACGCTCTTTTTGTACGCGGGTCATATACAGGATATCCAGTTCACCGATCACCGACTCCATCTTCTCTACTTCGCGGAACGAGGCGCCGCTCTTTACGAGTACCTCTTCCTTGATGTAATCGGGCACCTGCAGCTCATGCGGGGAGATCAGGATGAAACGGATGTTTTCGTAGCGGGAGAGCTGCTTGATCAGGGAGTGGACCGTGCGGCCGAATTTCAGGTCGCCGCAGAAGCCGATCGTCAGGTCGCTCAGGCGGCCTTTGGTTTCTTTGATCGTCAGCAGATCCGTCAGTGTCTGTGTGGGGTGGAGATGTCCGCCATCTCCCGCATTAATGACGGGGATATTCACATTCATGGAGGCGACCAGCGGTGCGCCCTCCTTGGGGTGACGCATGGCAATGATATCGGCGTATTTTTCTATGACCCGGGCGGTATCCGCCACGCTCTCGCCCTTGGCGGCAGAACTTGTGTCAGCAGAAGAAAAGCCGATTACACTGCCCCCCAGCTCCAACATCGCGGCCTCAAAACTTAAACGTGTGCGTGTGCTTGGTTCGAAGAACTGTGTAGCCAGCTTTTTTCCTTTCGCGACCTGTGAGTAAGCAGGCCGATCAGCCATGATTTTTTCTGCCAGTTCCAGGATTCCATCAATATCCGCCAGTGTCAGATCTGTGGGATCGATCAGATGTTTCATCTTGTTCCTCCTGCTGAGAATGAAAAGGATGTTGAAATGTAAACTGCTATTCGACGAGCGATTATGTGAATCGCTGCTGTCGCGAACGTCCATTCAGGCGTTCGACCTAGTATACAATTTTGCTTTTTCCTTGTCAAGAATCCGTTGGATAAAATCCTCATTTTGGGGAAACCTACAGAGGACGATCAGTATTTTTGTTACATCCTGAAAATGTATGCCACAGAACACAGGGCGGCGATACAGATGGCAGGAAGGAGGACAGACGATTGGCAGCAATTCATGTAAAAAGTGAGATCGAACCTCTGCGGCGGGTGATGCTTCACCGCCCGGGGCGGGAGCTGGAGCGGCTGACGCCGGAGACGCTGGCGCCGCTTCTTTTTGATGATATTCCCTACCTCAGAGAGGCTGTGCGGGAGCATGATGCTTTCGCGGCACTTCTCCGGGAACACGGCGTGGAGGTGGTCTATCTGGAGGACCTGGTGGCGGAGGCGCTGGACACGGACGAGGAAGTTCGGAAGCAATTTCTGATGCAGTGGATCCGGGAGGGACGGATTCACACGGAGAAATGGCAGCAGCGCGTCTATGAGTATATGATGGAGCATTACGGCGCGGACAACCGGGCGCTGGTGCGGCGTACTATGGAGGGCCTTCTGCTGGGAGAGGTTTTCTTTGACAGGGAAGAGTCTCTGGTCGACATGCGCAGCGATTCTTCGCGTATGCTGATCGAGCCGATGCCGAATCTGTATTTTACACGGGATCCATTTGCCTGCATTGGGAACGGCGTCAGTCTGAACCACATGTATTCTGTGACCCGGGGACGGGAGACGATTTACGGCGAATATATTTTCCGGTATCATCCGGACTATCGGGGGAAGGTGAAGCTGTACTATGACCGCTATCATCCCTTTCACATCGAGGGCGGCGATATCCTGAATCTGAGCTCCCGTGTGCTGGCCGTAGGCATCTCCCAGCGGACGCAGTCGGATGCGGTGGAACTTCTGGCGAAGGAGATTTTTCGGGATCCGTTATCAACGATCGAAACGGTGCTGGCCTTCGACATTCCTGACTCACGGGCGTTTATGCATCTGGATACGGTCTTTACACAGATCGATCGAAATGTTTTTTCTGTGCATCCGGGAATCCTCGGTCCGCTGGTGGTGTATGAGCTGCGCCGTGGAGACGGATCGGATACGCTGAAGGTGCGCAGGATCGAGGAAAAGCTGTCGGATATTCTGGAAAAATATCTGGAAATCGATGATGTAACCTTGATAAAATGCGGCGGGAATGATAGAATCGCCTCAGAGCGCGAGCAGTGGAATGACGGCTCCAATACGCTCTGTATCGCTCCGGGCACGGTGGTGGTCTATCAGCGCAACGAGGTGACCAACGGGCTGATGCGGGAGGCAGGTGTGGAGGTGCTGGAGATTCCCAGCGCGGAGCTGTCCCGCGGAAGGGGCGGTCCCCGTTGTATGAGCATGCCGCTGATCCGGAGAAACGCCGACTGAGAATCGGTGAGAGAGGGGAGACCGGTTGCTGCATGGACTGTTGATCATTCGAACGGGTCTGAAGAATTGATAAGAATAAGGAGACTGTAACATGGCTGTAAATTTACGTGGAAGAAGCTTTTTGAAGATTTTGGATTTTACGCCGCAGGAGGTACGCTATCTCCTCGATCTGGCGAAGAATTTTAAGGATATGAAGCGCAGCGGTACGCCCCACCGTTACCTGGAGGGGAAGAATATCGTGCTGCTTTTCGAGAAGACGTCCACCCGCACCCGCTGCTCCTTTGAGGTGGCCGGACGGGATCTGGGACTCGGCGTGACCTATCTGGATCCGGGCAGCTCGCAGATGGGCAAGAAGGAGAGCATTGCTGATACGGCCCGCGTGCTGGGACGGATGTTTGACGGTATCGAGTACCGCGGATTCAGTCAGGATCTGGTGCAGGAGCTGGCGGATTATTCGGGCGTGCCGGTATGGAACGGTCTGACCGATCAGTTCCATCCGACGCAGATGCTGGCGGATCTGCTGACGATCGAGGAGAAACTGGGCCATCTGAAGGGTGTCCGTTTTACCTATATGGGAGACGCCCGCAACAATATGGGCAATTCCCTGATGGTGGCCTGCGCGAAGATGGGGCTTCATTTCACGGCCTGCGCGCCGAAGGAGCTGTTCCCCGAGGAGGGACTGGTGGAAACCTGCCGTGAGCTGGCGGCGGAGAGCGGCGGCAGTGTGACTCTGACCGAGGATGTCGAGGCCGGTACGAAGGACGCCGACGTGATCTATACGGATATCTGGGTGTCCATGGGTGAGCCGGATGAGGTCTGGGAGACCCGCATTAACCTGTTGAAGAAATATCAGGTCAACCGTGCCGTGATGAACAATGCGAAGCCGGAAGCGATCTTCATGCATTGCCTGCCTTCATTCCATGATACGAAGACTACTATCGGCGCTGATATCGCTGAGAAGTTCGGCGTTACCGAGATGGAGGTGACCGACGAGGTCTTCGAGTCGAAGCAGTCGGTGGTCTTTGACGAAGCTGAGAACCGCATGCATACGATCAAGGCCGTGATCTATGCGACGCTGTGCTGAGTTTTATTACAAAATACGTGATTCACGAACGATTTGATGATTGTCAGAGAGTCAGCGAACCGTGATGCCAACAGAACGCCCGTACCGGAAGAATACAGACTCATCCGGTGCGGGCGATTTCGTGTTGATTCACTTATATTTCCCGGGAAATAAGCCGGGACAAAGGAAACTGTCGATTGCATGGCTCCGGAACTGTAGTGGCTTTCGATATAGAAGATTCTGATCTGCCGTATATAATCCGGAAATCTGCAGATACTATCCCGAACGTGGAGGTAGTATCGATGAAACAGAAAAAGCGCAGTTTTCATATGCAGACAGCCTACAGCATTCTTCTTGCCCTGATCCTCATCGTCGCGGCGGTGACCTGGCTCATCGGCGGCTCCGTGCAGAGAGTCTCTCTGGCGCAGGTCGTGATGGCCGTGCCGCGGGGATTCCTCGACGCGATCGACGTGTGCCTGTTTATCCTGTTCCTCGGAGGGTTTCTCGGTGTCGTGACGGCGACGGGAGCCCTGGATCGCGGGATCGGTGCACTGGTGCGGCGCCTGCGGGGGCATGAGATGGTGCTGATCCCGATTCTGATGGTGCTGTTCTCTCTGGGCGGGACAACCTACGGGATGGCGGAGGAAACAATGGCCTTTTATGCACTGATCACCGCGACCATGGTGGCGGCCGGATTTGACGCTATGGTGGGTGCGGCCGTGGTCCTGGTTGGAGCCGGTGTGGGCGTATTGGGCTCGACGGTGAATCCCTTCGCCATCTCTGCGGCGGTGGATGCCTATCAGAGCGCTTATCCGGGCGTGACCGTGGATTACGGGCGGATCCTCCTTTTGGGGGCGGTTCTCTGGCTGACTTCTCTGGCGGCCGGTATCTGGCTGGTGATGCGTTATGCGGCGCAGGTGCGAAAGAACGGCCGCTCGATCCTGACGGCAGCGGAGCAGCGGCAGGTGCGCGAGAGCTACGGACAGGTGGAGCGGGTGACCGAAGAGGAGGCGGACCTGCGTCTCACCGGTCGCCAGAAAGCATCACTGGTATTTTTCGCCGTTGCATTTCTGGTCATGGTGGTGGCGCTGATTCCCTGGGAGGACTTCGGGGTGACCTGGTTTGCCGGGACGGCCTGGTTGACCGGCGAGCCGCTGGGAGCCTGGTATTTCCAGGAGCTGGAGGCCTGGTTCTTTCTGGCGGCGATCGTGGTCGGTCTCGTCGCCTGTCTGGGAGAGCAGGGGATCATCGATCCCTTCCTGCGGGGCGCTGGGGATATGATCGGCGTCGTCTTTATCATCGCCATCTCCCGTGGTATCTCGGTTGTGATGTCGGAGAGTGGCCTGGATGCCTGGGTGCTGGAACAGGCCAGTTCCGCCTTGGAGCAGGTCTCCCCGGCGCTCTTTGTCGCCGGAAGCTATATCATCTACCTGGGGCTGTCCTTCCTGATCCCCTCCACCTCCGGGCTGGCAGCGGCCTCCATGCCAACATTTGCCGGTCTTACGGCCGCGCTGGGCCTGAGCCCTGAGGTGATGATCCTGATCTTTTGCGCCGCCTGCGGCGTCGTGAATCTAATCCCGCCCACCAGTGCCGTGGTCATGGGCGGCCTCTCCATCAGCCGCGTCGAATGGCACACCTGGCTGAGATTTATATGGAAATTCCTGATTTTGCTGGTTGTGATGAATCTGGTGATTCTGTCGACGGCCATGTATCTTTTATAAAAAATTCGGCAGATTTCATGAAGAACCATAAATCTGCCGAATTTTTAGTGTGCGGGCGACAAGAAAAAACCCTGAAACCTACGGTTTTCCGTACATTTCAGGGTGTGAGCTCCCAGCCGGATTCGAACCGGCGACCTACGCATTACGAATGCGTCGCTCTACCAGCTGAGCCATGGAAGCTTTTAATGCTTCGGCGAACCGAAAGCTTTATTATATTAGCACACAGATCACTGATTGTCAATCGGTTTTTTTGATAAAATCGCGAAAATTGCCGGGCAGCGTTTTTGTGACAAAAATGGCATCATCGGCGGGGAAAGCACATAGAACGCTTGCATTTTCCCGTGAGCTGGTTTACAATAGGGCGTGCACAAAAAGACGAAGATCTTTGTGAGGTGAAGGATATGAGTGAGAAACTGAAGGTAGGAATCCTGGGTGCCACGGGCATGGTCGGACAGCGCTTTATCACGCTGCTGGATAATCATCCCTGGTATGAGGTCGTGACTCTGGCGGCCAGTGCGCGTTCTGCGGGACAGACTTACGAGGAGGCCGTGGGCGGCCGTTGGAAACTGGAGATTCCCATGCCCGAGTGGGCGAAGAAGATCGTGGTGAAGAATGTCGCTGACGTGGAAGAGGTCGCTTCGGAAGTGGACTTTGTGTTCAGCGCTGTGGATATGTCCAAGGCTGAGATTCGTGCCATCGAGGAAGCCTATGCGAAGACGGAGACCCCGGTGGTTTCCAATAACAGCGCGCATCGTTGGACGCCCGACGTCCCCATGGTGGTGCCGGAGCTGAATCCGGAGCATCTGGAGATCATCCCGGCGCAGCAGAAGAGACTGGGCACGAAGAGAGGCTTCATCGTGGTGAAGCCCAACTGCTCGATTCAGAGCTATACCCCCATGCTTCATGCGCTGCGCGAGTTCGAACCGACGACGGTGGTGGCATCTACATATCAGGCCATTTCCGGAGCCGGAAAGACCTTCCAGGACTGGCCGGAGATTCTCGACAACGTGATTCCCTACATCGGCGGCGAGGAAGAGAAGAGCGAGCAGGAGCCTCTTCGTATCTGGGGACACATCGAGAACGGAGAAATCGTCAAGGCAACAACGCCGGTCATCACGTCCCAGTGCCTGCGCGAACCCGTATCGCACGGTCATCCGGCCTCCGTGTTCGTGTCCTTTAAGAAGAAACCCACGAAGGAAGAGATTCTTGAGCGCTGGGCGAGCTTCCGTGGGCTGCCTCAGGAGCTGAACCTGCCTCACGCACCGAAGCAGTTCATTCACTATTTCGAGGAGGACGATCGTCCGCAGCCCCGTCTTGATCGCGATGTTGACGGCGGTATGGCGGTTTATGCGGGACGTCTGCGCGAGGATACCGTCTATGACTGGAAGTTCGTGGGTCTCTCCCACAACACCCTGCGCGGCGCGGCCGGCGGAGCGGTCCTCATCGCGGAGCTGCTGACAGCACAGAAGAAGATCACGAAGAAATAAGCGTCGATCTGTCTGGAAAAGAAAATAGGGCCTGCCGCGGTGCGGGGAGTTCTCTCCGCGGCGGCAGGTTTTTATCATATAGGAAAGTTCTCCGAACTGTCCTATATGATAAAAAGCCTCTGGCGGATGCGCTCTCGCGCGTAAGGAAGTATGTCGCCAAAGCGACCGCGTCTACGCTCCGCTTCGGTCGTTGCTAAACGAGCGCCACTGGCGCTCAGCAACGGCGCGAGAATGCGCAAAGCGCATTCTTATTTCTGCGGAGAATTTCCGTGTAGCAGCAGACGAAGCGGGCTGTCCTGTGATGCGGGGACTGTCCTGGAAATGTGAGGTATCATGGCAAAATCATTGTATATTGCAGAGAAGCCCAGCGTGGCGCAGGAATTTGCGAAGGCTCTGAGTCCGTCCTTCCGTCGTTATAACGGGTATCTGGAGAACGGGGAGACGGTTGTCACTTGGTGCGTCGGTCATCTGGTGACCATGAGTTATCCGGATGCCTACGATCCGGCACTGAAACGCTGGAGCCTGGACACGCTGCCATTTCTGCCGGATACATTTAAATATGAAGTGATTCCCTCTTCCGCGAAGCAGTTCGCGGTGGTGAAGGAGCTTCTGAGCCGCTCCGATGTGGAGACCATCTATGTCTGCACCGACTCCGGGCGGGAGGGAGAGTATATCTACCGTCTGGTGGAACAGATGGCGGATGTGCATGGCAAGAAACGTCTGCGTGTCTGGATCGATTCGCAGACCGAAGAGGAGTTTCGCAAGGGGATCCGCGAAGCAAAGGACCTTTCAGCCTATGACAATCTGGCGGCCTCGGCCTATCTGCGCGCAAAGGAAGATTACCTGATGGGGATCAATTTCTCCCGGCTTCTGACCCTGAAATACGGGAGGACGCTGGAGGGGCTCCTGCGCCAGGATCATGTGGTCCTCTCCGTGGGACGGGTCATGACCTGTGTGCTGGGGATGACGGTCCGCCGGGAGCGGGAGATTCGGGACTTTGCTTAGACGCCGTTTTAACTGGTGCTCGCTCGGACCGAGCTTGTGGGACAGGAATTTGAATAGGAGTGGATGGCTGTGGAAGTGAGCCGTTACTGGCAGCAACCGG
>JAJQDL010000051.1 GCA_021202235.1 Lachnospiraceae bacterium | reverse complement strand
CGCTCATTTCCGTCTGTCTCTGAGGAGACGGCGCCCGGGAGGTACATATGCGTCAGCTGACAGTACAGGACTTTGAGTCCGGCCAGCGTCTGGATAAGTATCTGAACAGATACCTGAAGGAAGCCCCGCGGGGCTTCCTTTACAAGATGCTGCGGAAGAAAAATATTACATTAAATGGAAAGAAAGCGGACGGCACAGAGAAGCTTGCGGCCGGAGACCAGATTACTCTGTTTCTGTCGGAGGAGGCCGTAGAGAAATTCCTCGGGAGTACGCCGACCCGCGGCTGTGAACCGGCTGCCCGGGGCGCGGCACTGCGTATCCTCTATGAGGATGAGGATGTGCTGTTCCTGAATAAACCGGTGGGAATGCTCTCCCAGAAGGCTGCGTCGGGCGATGTATCGGTCTGTGAACACCTGATCGCTTATCTGCTGAAAGAGGGGAGTCTGACGGAGGAAGCTCTGCGGACCTTCCGGCCCGGTGTCTGCAACCGGCTGGACCGCAATACCAGCGGTGTTCTCGCCGCGGGAAAGACCAGCCGGGGTCTGCGGGAGCTGTCGGCCCTGTTTCGGGCACGGGCTGTAGACAAGCGCTATCTATGCCTGGTGGCGGGGACTGTGGCTCATCCCTCGCGGGTGTCTGGCTATCTGACAAAAGAGGAACGCACCAATACGGTAACGATAACAGCTGAACCGCCCGGGGATCCCATCGAGACGGAATATCGGCCGCTTGGAACGGCGGACGGTTTTACTCTTCTGGAAGTCCATCTGATCACCGGCAAGACACACCAGATCCGTGCGCACCTGGCTTCGCTGGGGCATCCGGTGCTGGGGGATGGTAAATACGGCGACGAGTCGCTCAACCGGGCTGTTCGGTCGCGTTTCTCACTGCGCCATCAGCTCCTGCACTCCTGGAAACTGATCTTTCCGGAAGAGGTGCCCGGGCTGCCTGCGCTTAGCGGTCGAACTGTGACGGCTCCCCTGCCGCCGCATTTTCAGCGCAGTCTGAGGGAGCTCTCCCTCCGCGCACCGAAGTAAGGAGAAGATCATGGCGACCTGGAATACCCGGGGGCTGCGCGGCTCGACCCTGGAGGAGATGATTAATTTTTCCCTGGAGAGATATCGGGAGAAGCATCTGGCGCTGATTCAGAAGATCCCCACGCCGATCAAACCCATTGATATCGATAAGGAAAGCCGGCACATTACCCTGGCCTATTTCGATCAGAAGAGTACGGTGGATTATATCGGCGTCGTGCAGGGAGTTCCTGTATGCTTTGATGCCAAGGAATGCGCCGCGGATACGATTCCTCTGCAGAATATTCACGAGCATCAGATCCGGTTTATGAATGATTTTGAGGAACAGGGGGGCGTGGCCTTTATTTTGCTCTATCTGACGCATCGGGACGAATGCTTTTATATTCCGCTGCGTGAACTGGAAATATTCTGGAACCGGGCGGCTGAGGGCGGACGAAAGAGCTTCACCTATGCAGAACTGAGCCGCTGCTATCCGGTTCACAGTGTCCGGGGGCTGCCGCTTCATTTTCTTGAGGCTCTTCAGAGAGATCTGGCGGAAAGAGATTGACAACAGATGATTATTTGCTATAATTTACCAGGCTGCAATTTTTGACGCTATCAAGACGCCGCGTCAGCGCGATAAAGCGCCAAAAGTCATGGTGAGGCGCAGCCCATACAGGAGGAACAAGAGAGTATGATTCAGCTACTGCACACGCCCGAGGGAGTGCGTGATTATTATAATCAGGAGTGTGCCCGCAAGCAGGCCATCTGTGACAGGGTGCGCTCCCTCTTTACGCTTTACGGATACCAGGAGATTCAGACGCCGGTGTTCGAGTATTTTGACATTTTCAACGCGGAGCGGGGGAGCGTTGCTTCCCGGGACATGTACAAGCTCTTCGATCGTGACGGAGAGACGCTGGTGCTGCGGCCTGATTTTACACCGGCCATCGCCCGGTGCGCCGCCAAATATTTTCCTGAAGAGACGCTGCCGGTGCGGCTCAGCTATCTGGGGAACACCTATGTCAACAATCGCAGCCTGCGGGGACAGCTCAAGGAGAGCACGCAGGCTGGTGTGGAGCTGGTCGGTGAATCCTCGGTGGAGGCCAACGCCGAAGTGCTGGCCCTGGTGATCGACGTTTTGCGGCAGCTTGGCCTGACCCGCTTCCAGATTGAGGTGGGTGATGTGCGTTATTTTGACGGCATCCTGCGCGGCTCGAACATTTCTGACGAAGTGCGGAAGGAACTGCGTGACTGCATCGAGAATAAGAACCGTTTTGGTCTGGAGGAGCTGCTGGAGAAGCACCGGATCTCCGGCGAGGTGGCTGAGGTACTGACGCAGCTGCCGCAGATGTTCGGAGATCCGGAGGAGACGCTGCAGCAGGCACGACGTCTGGCGGGAGAAAATGAGAGATCCCTGAGAGCGGTAGACCGTCTGGAGGCGCTTTACCATTGTATGGATGTCTGGGGCATGAGCTCGTATATCACCTTTGATCTGGGCATGCTGGGAAATCATAACTATTATACAGGCATCATTTTCAAGGGCTACACCTACGGGACCGGAGACTGTATCGTGGTCGGCGGCCGCTATGATAATCTGATGGGACAGTTCGGTAAGGATGCTCCTTCCGTAGGATTCGGTATCAACATTGATACGCTGATGCAGGCGATGACACGGCAGAAGATCGATCTGCCGGGGCGTCCTGCCAGCATCCTGCTTCTGTACGCGGACAGCCGGTATCAGGAGGCTGTTATGGCAGCGGCCGGATATCGGGCACAGTCCATTCCGGTTCATATGGTAAAAAATGAGGGGCAGGATGAGGCGCATCTGCTCGACTATGCCCGGGAAAATCAGATCACGCGGATTCTTTATTTCGGAGAAGACGGAAGCCGGGAGGAGAAGGCTGTGCCTGGTCAGAACGATACGGCGGCCCGGCGTCAGCGCGCGATGGGAGGAGAGCAATGAATTATATTACCATAGCCCTGGCCAAGGGACGGCTGGCAAAGACAACGATGGGCTTCCTGAATGAGATCGGCATCACCTGCGAAGAGATGGAGGATCCGAAGACACGGAAGCTGATCTTCACCAATGAAGATCTGAAACTGAGATTTTTCCTCTCCAAGCCTTCCGACGTCCCCACCTACGTAGAGTACGGCGCCGCTGACATGGGCGTCGTGGGACGCGATACGATCCTGGAGGAGAACCGTAAGCTCTATGAGGTGCTGGATCTGGGAGTGGGCAAGTGCCGGATGTGCGTGGCCGGTCCGGCGGAGGCGGCGGAATTGCTGAAGCATCATGAACTGATCCGGGTGGCGACCAAATATCCGGTTATCGCCAAGGATTATTTCTATAATAAAAAGCATCAGACGGTGGAGATTATCAAGCTTCATGGTTCCGTGGAACTGGCGCCTATCGTCGGTCTGTCTGAGGTGATTGTGGACATTGTAGAGACAGGAAGTACGCTGCGGGAGAACGGTCTGATGGTGTTGGAAGAGATCTGTGATCTGTCCGCGAAGATCGTTGTCAATCAGGTCTCCATGAAGATGGAGAATGATCGGATTTCCCGGATTATCAACGATCTGAAGCGGGTCGTCAGTTAGCAGCAGACAGGAGGACGTCAATGAAGATAAAGACACTGAATCTGGCGGAGGAAGTCCGTGTAGAGGACTATCTGGATGCGCAGGGGATCGTGGCGGTGGACCCCTCGGAGAATGATCACGATCATGATGCAAATATCGATCATCTGATCCACCTGACTCAGGCCATCCCGGTGCCTTTCTTTGCGAAGGGGCATACAAAGCGCCTGGAGGATGTGAAGAAGTTCCTCTATGCCGGAGCGAAAAAAGTGATTCTCGATCCCTCACAGGAAGAACTGGCGGCGGAAGCGCGCGCCCGTTTTGGAGAAGAGAAGGTGGTTTTTGATCTGGACGGGCTGCAGGAACAGAAGCCAGCCTTCACCTGGGAGGAGCTGAAGGTGAATTCCGACGGCCTCGTACCGGTTGTCGTGCAGGATGTCCGGACGAACCAGGTGCTGATGCTCGCCTATATGAATCAGGAAGCGTATGAAGCGACGCTGCGCACCGGACGCATGACGTATTTCAGCCGCAGCCGTCAGGAGCTCTGGGAGAAGGGCGCTACGTCCGGCCACTATCAGTATATGAAGTCTCTGACGCTGGACTGTGACAATGACACGATTCTGGCCCGTGTGGCGCAGCTGGGCGCAGCCTGCCACACCGGCAGCTATTCCTGCTTCTTCCGGCCGATCGTGGAGGAGGAATATCCGGAGACGAATCCCTATACGGTGTTTGAAGAGGTTTACGGCGTCATCATGGACCGGAAGGAGCATCCCAAAGAGGGCTCTTATACCAACTATCTCTTTGATAAGGGGATCGATAAGATCCTGAAAAAGGTCGGAGAGGAGGCCACGGAGATCGTCATTGCGGCCAAGAACCCGAATCCGGACGAGATCATTTATGAGATCTCCGATTTCCTGTACCACGCGATGGTATTGATGGCAGAAAAAGGTGTGACCTGGAAGGACATCACCGACGAACTGGCGAAGCGGTAGATTGCACTTTGTCTGATTGTGTGTTACTATGGAAATATGGTTCTCGAGAATGAGCAGTTCGGATAACTGACAGGCTCGTTTGAAGAGAATCTGTGGTATTAAGAAACGTACACACATGCATATCGGGAGCAGAACGCTTTCGGAGACTTTAAAGAAAGAGGTGATCTTATGCCCAGAGGTGGAGGAGGTCCCGGCGGCGGAGGCCCGGGCGGTGGATTTGGAGGCCCGGGCGGTGGATTCGGAGGTCCTCATGGAGGTCCGGGAGGTCCGCCCCCACCGCCTCGCAGAGGCTGGGGATGGGGCGGCGGCTATCGCCGCGGCGGATGCTGCCTGCCCGGCTGCCTGATGACTGTCCTCAGAGCCGGCGGTCTGATCGCGCTCCTGGTCGCAGGAATCATGGCGCTGCTGTAAGAACAGTGGTTTTTACCGGCAGGATGTGCCTGAGCAACTGAATAGTGCCTGGTGATAAGGTCAGCCTGGAAATCGTGTCCGTACATCTGCAGGCTGACCTTTTTCGTTGACATTTTTCGCTGACACAGGAGAATGTCACCCGGATGGTCTTGCTTTTAGGTAGAAAACAGGGTATACTGAGTAAACTAGAATAAAATAAGAACAGATTATAGATTGGCAGGCAAACAGGATAAAATCCGTACAGACATTTGCCTGCCAGAAATGAATCGGGAATCAGATAAGAAGAACAGGAGGAGACACTATGAAGTGTAAGATCACCAACGCCATGGGGGAGATCGTCATTGACACGGACGTGATCGCCAAGTACGCGGGAACGGTCGCGGTGGAGTGCTTCGGCATCGTGGGGATGGCGTCAATCAGTATGAAGGACGGCCTGGTCAAGCTGCTGAAGATGGAGAGCCTGACGAACGGGATCAATGTGACGGTGGAGGATAATCAGATTCAGATTGATTTCCATGTCATCGTCTCTTATGGCGTGAATATCAGCACAGTCTCGGACAACCTCATCGAGAACGTGCAGTATAAGGTACAGGAATTTACGGGGATTCCTGTCAATAAGATCAATATTTATGTGGAAGGAGTGCGGGTGATTGACTGATCCCCGTAAGGTATGAGACTGTGGCGATAAAGACAATGGACGCCGAGATGCTGAAGCAGGCATTTCTGGCCGGCGCAAAGAATCTCGAGAATAACAAAGAATGGATCAATGATCTGAACGTATTTCCCGTCCCGGATGGGGATACAGGAACAAACATGACGCTGACGATCCTGTCAGCTGTGAAGGAAGTCACGGCAATCGAAGAACTGACCATCGCCCGGCTGGCGAAGGCCATCTCCTCGGGCTCCCTGCGGGGCGCGCGGGGCAATTCCGGTGTGATCCTCTCTCAGCTGCTGCGCGGCTTCACTAAGGAGATTCAGGAAACAGAGGAGATTACACCTGAGATCGGAGCCCGGGCTTTCCAGCGTGCGACAGAGACCGCTTACAAGGCGGTCATGAAGCCCAAGGAGGGCACGATCCTGACTGTGGCCCGTGGAATGGCGGAAAAGGCACAGGAAATTGTGGCGGAGACGCCGGAGATTGATCTGGATGATCTGCTGGAACAGGTCATCGTCTACGGGGACGAGGTACTGGCGAATACGCCGGAGCTGCTGCCTGTGTTGAAGCAGGCCGGTGTCGTGGATTCCGGCGGCCAGGGACTGATGCAGGTTGTCAAGGGCGTTTTGGACGGTATGCGCGGCAAGACGGTGGAAGTCACCGTTGAAAAGCCCGCGGCGGCTCCTCGGACGGAGCGTGCCGTGGCGGATACGGAGAATCTGGGTGAGATCCGTTTCGGTTACTGTACCGAATTCATCATCAATTTGGAGAAGGAATTTGATGAGAAGACGGAACGCGAATTCAAGGGATTCCTGGAGTCGATCGGTGACTCCATCGTGCTGGTGGCCGCCGATGAGATCGTCAAGGTGCATGTACACACCAATGATCCCGGACAGGCGCTTTCCCGGGCGCTGACCTACGGCAGCCTGTCGCGCATGAAGATCGACAATATGCGCGAAGAGCATGAGGAGAAGCTGATCCGCGACGCCTCCCGCATCGCGGCTGAACAGAAGGCAGCAGAGGAAGCGGCAAAAGCTGCGAAGACAGAGCCCCGGAAGCCGGTGGGGTTTGTCTCAGTATCGATCGGCGAAGGACTGGCGGAGATTCTGACAGGAATGAATGTGGATCGGCTCATCGAGGGAGGACAGACCATGAATCCCAGCACCGAGGATGTGCTGGAGGCGGTCGATCAGGTCAATGCAGATGTGGTCTATATCTTCCCTAACAATAAGAACATTATTCTGGCGGCGGAGCAGGCAGCGAAGCTGGTGAAGGACAAGCAGGTGGTGGTCATCCCCTCGAAGTCCATCCCTCAGGGTATTACGGCGCTGATTAATTTCTCCCCGGTACGCAGCACAGAAGAGAACCTGCAGCTGATGACAGAGAGTATGGAGATGGTGAAGACCGGCGAGGTGACCTACGCGGTGCGTACGACCACCATTGATGACCGGGAGATCCACGAAGGTGACATCATGGGGCTGGGAGATCATTCTGCCCTCCTCGCAGTGGGCGATACTGTCAATTCCGTCGTGGAGGACACGATCGCTGCGATGGTGGATGAAGAGACAGAACTGATCAGTATTTACTATGGTGAGGATATCCGCGGGGAGCAGGCCTCGATCCTTGAGGAGACGATTGAGGAACGCTATCCGGACTGTGATGTGGAGGTGCATTACGGCGGTCAGCCGATCTATTATTACATTGTCTCTACAGAATGATCGGATTGCGCTGGCTGGGATGCAAAGATTGAATATCTGTTCGCGTTAGCAATCGTTCTTTAAAACCAAAGAATCAAGCGTGAAAGCGCCGACGCCGGGGCAAAAACCCTTCGGGCGCGGCGCTTTTTATTAGGAGAGTGCGGAGAACTTTCCTGTATGATAAAAAAGATTTCGGTGGATGCGCAAAGGTATTCTGTTTCAGAGAAATCAATGGCAGGAGGTGAGTGACCGGATGCAGGAGAGTGATGATATAACGGTTTGCCGCGGCGTCGGTGAGAAGACAGCACAAACGCTGCGGAAGATGGGCATTGAGACGGTTGGTGATCTGCTGCGACACTATCCGGTCCGCTATGATACCTTTGGAGACATTGTCTCCGTGGAGGAGGCGGAATCCGGACAGATCAGTGCTATCCGGGGCGAGTTCCTGTCTGCGCCTCAGAACCTGCGGACGGGAAAGCTGGTGCGCACCATGGTTTCATTCGGGGACGGCACCGGCACGGTGCGTCTGACCTGGTTCCATATGCCGTATCTGAAAAATACATTGCACCGCGGCGAACGGCGGGTCGTCCGGGGGAAGCTCATGCGAAGCCGCTATGGCATCACAATGGAGCAGCCAAAACTCTTCACTGAGGAGGAGTATACAGCCAGACAAAAGACGCTGCAGCCGGTCTACACGATCGCGGGGACGCTCTCCGCGAAGGTGTTCTCGAGGATCCTGCGCGGGGCGCTGGAGGCCAAAGAACCGCGGCCTGAGTTTCTGCCGGAATCCCTGTGCACCCATTATCGGTTAGTCGAAGAGAATACTGCCATCGAGAGGATTCATTTCCCCCGGGATGAGAAAGAGATGCTGACGGCCCGGCGTCGTCTGGTTTTTGACGAGTTTCTCTTCTTTCTTCTCGGCGTGCGCCGCTGGAAAGAGCAGCGGGAGGAGCGGCATAACATCTTTGACTTTTCACGGCACGCCTGGGAGGAGCATCTGCAGGCGGGTCTTGGCTACGAGCTGACCGGAGCGCAGAGGAGAGTCTGGCGGGAGATTCGGGAGGATCTGGAGGGGCCGACACTGATGAATCGCCTGATTCAGGGGGATGTAGGCTCCGGCAAGACCGTGCTGGCGCAGCTGGCGCTGACGGCGGCCGCGGAAAACGGTCTCCAGGGAGCCATCATGGCGCCCACGGAGGTCCTGGCGGCGCAGCACTATATCTCCTTCACGGAGCTGTATGCGCGGTGCGGAATCCCCGTGCGCTGTGTGCTGCTGACCGGCTCCCTGAAGGCGTCGGAACGGCGGCAGGCTTATGCGGCCATCGCGAATCATGATGTGGATATTGTCATCGGCACGCATGCGCTGATCCAGGAAAAAGTCGTCTATGATAATCTGGCTCTGGTCGTCACCGATGAGCAGCATCGGTTCGGCGTTCATCAGAGGGAGGAACTGGCGGCCAAGGGACAGGAGCCCCACATCCTCGTGATGAGCGCGACACCGATCCCCCGCACATTGGCGATCATCCTCTATGGTGATCTGGACATCTCACTGGTGGATGAAATGCCGGTCGGACGACGCCCCATCAAAAACTGCGTCGTCGATACGACATTTCGCCCCAAAGCCTATGAATTCCTGCGCAAGCAGGTGGAAGCCGGGCATCAGGCCTATGTCATCTGTCCGCTGGTGGAGGCCAGTGAGGAGATGGATGCGGAGAACGTGCAGGATTATGCGGAGAAGCTGCGGGCGGCTCTGCCGGGCCTGCGGATTGAAATGCTCCATGGACGAATGCGTCCGCGGGAGAAAAATGCCCGCATGGAGGAATTTCAGGCGGGAGACATACAGATCCTTGTTTCTACTACGGTGGTGGAGGTGGGTGTCAATGTGCCGAATGCCACCGTGATGATGATTGAATATGCCGAACGCTT
>JAJQDL010000164.1 GCA_021202235.1 Lachnospiraceae bacterium | reverse complement strand
CGCGCAGAGGGGCATCTCCGGCGCCCCACAGCCCCCGGATCCCGGCCGCGCCCACGCAGGCGCATTCTCTCTGGGTCTGCATGAATTTGAGCGGGATTCCCGAAGAACCGCTGGTGGCAAAAAGCGTCCAGCGCTCGTGCATCTCCGGGTGGGCGTCGTACTCCTCCTGCATCCAGGTGCGGATGTCCGCCCGGGTCGTCGTGGGGAATTTTGCCAGATCCTCCGCGGAATGAAATCCTCCGGTGTGAGATGGTTTTCATCAAAACGCTTCCGGTAAAAAGGAATCTCATAGGCCCGTTTCATCAGTTCATGAACCTTCTTCCCCTGGCGGCGGCGAATAAAATCCCGATCTTCCGGAATCTTCCGGTCCAGCTTCACCAGGTAGTAAAATGTCATGACATTTTTCAATTTTTTCTCGGGTACAAAAGCCATCTTCTTCCTCCAAATATCGGCCTGACTATTCTATCATATACCGTCATGAAACTCAAGCTTCTTGCAAATCACTTTCCTTTGTGTATAATAAGGGGAGGGTTCAGTTTCCTCCCTGGTGCGGGGCTGTCCCTGATCCAGGAGGCAGAGATGCAGAACGACAAGCTGAACCGGCTTGCCTTTAAGGCGGGCTTTTTTTATATCGTAGGACAGATGTTTATCCGGGGACTGACCTTCCTCATCACACCGATCCTGACCCGGCTGCTCACGCAGGCGCAATACGGACAGATCCGTGTCTATGAGTCCTGGCTCCTGATCATGGAGCCGGTCATGTCGCTCTGCCTGTGGCGCAGCGTTGACCGGGCCAAATATGACAGCGGCGTCGATTATGAAGCCTATGTCTCCAGCGTCCATACGCTCTCTTATTTTTCCATCGCCGGCTTTTTCATCCTGGCGCTGATCTTTAAGAGCCCCTTTCAGGCGTTCACATCGATGAACGACATTATGTTCTACATCGCTTTCCTGTATGTATTCGGATATACGAGCATCCTCTTCCTGCAGCGCCGCGAGAAACAGATGATGCGCTACCGGACCAGTCTTCTGGTCACGACGCTGACCATTGTGCCTGCGACCCTTCTGTCGCTTGTGATGATCTGGCTCGGCCGGAATATGGGCCTCACGGAGAGACTGGTCGATCTGCGCGTGCTGGGCTTCTATATCCCCCAGATCATCGGCGGCCTGGCCGTGGCGATCCTGATCTGGGTGCAGGGGCGGAAGTTCATCAGCAAAACCAACTGGATCTCCGCCGTGCGCTATAGTATTCCCCTGATCCCGGAGGCCTTATCTATCCAGATCATGAATCAGTCCGACAAGATCATGATCCAGTTCCTGATCGGCAATGAGTATACCGGCATTTTTTCTCTCGGAACGACGATCTCCTATATTATCTGGGTCCTGGAGGATTCTGTCTGGAATGCGTTCCTGCCGTGGATGTATGAAAAGATCTCCCGGGATGAAGCGGACGAGATCGAAGCGCCCTGGCTTGTTTTAATGCACGGCTTCGGCCTGATCTCCTGGTTTATCACGGCGGCGGCGCCGGAGCTGGTGATGATCCTCGGCTCGAGCAAATATCATGCGACCATCTATCTGATCGCGCCCATGGTCACCGGGACGCTGTTCCGGTTTTACAGCTATATCTACACGGCGGTGCAGAATTACAACCGCAAGACACAGTATGTCGCGGCGGGGACGGTGGGCGCGATGCTCGTCAATATCGTCCTCAACTATATCTGCATCCTGCGTTTCGGGTATATGGCAGCGGCCTATACGACGGCTTTCAGTTACTTCCTTCTGCTCCTGCTGCAGGGTATCCTCGAAAAAAAGTTACCGGCACACGGGTGACCTCTCTGCGAAAGAACCTGCTGATCGCGGCAGGGTATCTGGCGGCGAACCTCGCTACGATGAAGCTCTTCGAGCTGAAATGGTATTATCGTTACGCCGTCATCCTTCTCGTGGCGGCCGTTGCGGCGAGAGTCGTGCTTCCCCGTCTGCTGGAGGTTCTTCGTTCGTTTCGGCAGAAGAAAAACTGAACCTCATACAGAATCGGCTCCCGAACCTTCGGGAGCCGCATGTTTTGATGATACCAGGGTCGAAAGTCATGAATGGAGCGTTTACACAGGGTACGCCCTGCGGGTGTGCGGTCCGATTTACGACTTTCGCTTCCTCCGGCCATAAAGGACCAGAATGATAAACAGGGCGACAGATAGAGCTGTGATCGCCAGCCCGAGCTTCAATCCCGGCATCTCATAGACCAGAACGATACTGTGCTCGCCGGGTGCAAGCTCAAGTCCCATATACATGATATTTACCGTGAGAAGCTCCGCTTCCTCGCCGTCCACATAGGCTGTCCATCCGCTCTGAGAAGGGATGCTTAAGACAAGGAGCTTCGATTCCGTCAGGGAGATGGTTCCGCTGACGCCGTTATCCAGAATCTCCACATTTTCCAGAACATCTTCCGTCAGCGCGGCGATCTGCGACGGGTACTCGTCCATCGGCTGGCAGTAGATCCCCAATTCGTCGTAGTAAATGGTGCCGGCGTTTTTAAAGGTCACGGTGATCTTTGTGAGCCCTTCCTCACTGTATCCGCAGTTAATCACCTCTGCGTCCTTCTCCAGATAGTAGGTGAAATCCGGGCTCCTCAGGGCAACGGTATATTTACCGCTGGCATCCTTTATCTGAATCTTGATGCTGTGCAGGGACTCTTTCGTCGGGACACAATAGCCGTCGAGAACCAGATAGGTCTCCGAATTCTCCATGCCCTCAAATGTAAAGATAAGCTTTCCGCCTTCTTCGACATAAATACAGGTGTCATCCATGACAACGTTTTTGCATTTGATGGAAACATCCTCAATTTTCCGGACGGAGGTATCCACGGAGGAAACAGTCTCCACATTTTCCGGCTGCACATCGTCTTCAATGACCGCCGTACTCATCATGATCTCCTGCTTTTCAAGAGCAGAGCAGCCTGCAAGATCCTCGCTGCTGATGGTTTGCGCGTAGGTATATCCCAGGGGAAGGCTGTATTGGTTTTCATAAATATTGTACTCTGTTCCGTTCACCTCCGTGCTTTCCAGCAGCTCGTATCCGTAGGGAAGCAGCGCGTCATCCGCGGCGGAGGCCTCATTGCTGTAGTATTTTACGCAGGCCAGGGCATTCAGAAATGTCCGGTTATTGTAACCTCGTTGTGTGACCAGGCTGGCGCTGATGTTGCCCAGCGCGGAATTGAATTACTGCATATGTCCGTTCATCGTACTGCTGGCATACGTGATCCCATTCAATCCCAGAAGCATGGGGGCGGACGTCTGTTCCGAGTGCGAGATGCTCTCAGTGACTCTGTAAAAACTATCGTCATCCAGCGTGGTCAGCGCCTGTATATCGGCAGAGGAGGCTGTCTCATAAACGGTTCCGCTCTCTACGTACTCGGTCACGACGGCCGTGCCTCTTGTCCCGAAGAAGGTATCTCCTCCGACAAATAGTGAGAGGACGACGATCAGTCCGATCGCTGTCTCGATCTGCCTTCCGCGCAGGACGCCGACAAATTCTGCGGACAGGATAAAGATCAGCAGGGTGGCCAGAAGTAAGGCCACCGCTTTGGTCGAATAGATGTTGCTGTACCTTTTATACATCAGTGCGATCAGCAGATAGGGGACGACAGAGACGCACAGGATACGCACTTCTCTGCGGGTCAGCGTGGGGATCGCCGGAAGCATCTCCGCGGTGATGACACAGAGCAGGAGGAGGAAGATATAGACCCAGCGATTCGTAATATTCGCAAATCCCCCCATCGCATAGCCGGCGGCCGGGATCAGGACAGCCGCAAAACAGATCGTTGTCAGCACCTTGAGCTCCCGCCGCCCTTTGCGGATAAACAGAAGGACGAGACAGAGATAAACCACCGGCGCCAGCCCGAATTTCAGCCAGTATCCCGCATTTTTTCCGGTCGTCAGAAAAGACATATAGACCGAGGTCAGCCATGAGGTATCATAGGAGAGAAGAGTACTGGCTGCCATCGTGCTTGTACCTGATCTTGATGAACTGACATAGGAAGAAAATGTGGTAAAGAATGTCATACATCCCATGGCGGCGCCCAGGATATAGGCTCCGGCAAAGGTCCGGAGATACCCCAGGAAGTCCGACAGCTTCCGCTGCTCCCTGTCCAGACAGAAAAAGCGCACCAGAAAAAGCACGACCAGCGCGATCGTATTCATATACAGGAAATAATAATTCGAGAGCAGAGAGAGCGCGATCAGGATCGTGCCCAGATACCATTTCTTCTCACGAATGATCTGCTCGACGGCAATGACCAGAAGAGGCAGGAAGGTCATGCCGATGGCAAACTGCGGATGCTTTCCGATCGCATACAACCCGTATAAAGAAAAGATATATATAGCTGCACAAAAGCGTCGACGTCAGATTCTTTTTTAAATAGATCAGCAGGGCCGAGGAGGCAAGACCCGTCAGCCAGAATCGGAAGAGGGTCACGAAGTTGAAGCCTGCTTCCATATTTTCCGCAGAAAACAGGGCATACAGCCAGTAAACAGGGTCAAGAGAAAGCTGTACGCGATTCCCCATCCCGATGGTAAAATCATAGGTTTTCAGGGAGAAGCTTCCGCTCAGCAGCGACTGAACAGCTTCCCGGATGGTCCGCGTAAAATACACGGCCTTCGGATAATATTGAACGATGCCATCCGAATCCCAGACGAGAGAGACATGGTTTTCGATAAAAGGCAAAAACACCAGCACGGAAACCAGCGCAAACCCGACGGTATAAATGACGAGATACTGCCAGACATGAATCCTTTCATTCTCAAAAAGTCCCTGTCTGAGCCACCCGACGATCCGGATGAGCAAAAACCACAGCAGGGACGCCGTCACCCACACGCCGATGAAGATGAGCGGCCGGGTTATGGCCCTCAGGTTACTGCAGCCTCCGTAAACCTTCAGGATAAACAGGAGGAGAATCATGAGCGCCGTTCGGGGGAAAGCGTCCCTGGTGAGCCAGGGAATCTCGACGGAATGCAGATATTTCAGGCAGACAAAGAATAAAAGCATCACGAGGCCGACGGGAAACAGCACTTCCCAGTAACGGCAGGGGAATTTGATCGACGAGACAAAGGCCTGATGTTTCCAGAGCAGGATCGCCGCTGTCAACAGGAGCCCCAGAGCGGGCAGCCGCCAGGATATTTTTCCCTGAATCTGAAATCCTTCGGCAAAGGAGAAGCCCAGGAAATAATACAGAGCAAAGGCGAGCAGCGGCGTACAGTTGTAAATATCCGTCCCCAGCCACACACCGATCCAGGAATACTGAAACAGGCCGGTCGGCAGCCAGAGAACTGCCAGCAGCAGGACGCTGATGATGGCAGTCAGGGCCTTATGCCGGATCAGTTTTCTGACCAGAGGTGTCAGCAGGACAGAGACCAGCGCCAGCATGGTGATCGAAAACCAGATCTCTGTATACTTGGGAATGCGGTTGAACGTCACAAGCTTTAACAGACTGTCGATCACCGCGTCGCCGGAATCCAGACACCGCCGGCACATTCCGGCGGCGACGAACAGACCGAAATAACCGCCCGCAAGCCGGACATAGTGCATTTTCGGGGCGTTTTCCTGGCACAGCAGGCAGACCTGATATCCGATCAGCGAGATTAGTCCGGAGAGCGTCACATAGTATACCAGCCGCACGGCAGCATGCATGGCAGGGGTATGATCTCCAAAAAACCGCAGACACAGCAGAAAAATACTGCCGTACAGGAGGAAGGCCTGCAGATTGTCCGTTGAGTGAGAACTGTTTTTTTTCATAAGTTAATCCTTCGTGTACATGCCCGTCTCCTGCTCTGCTTCAGATCTTTTAGTATATAACGATCGTAGTTTTCAGCGGAACTTTATAATAGATGAACTGCGCCATCGAATCCGTCGTCCGCACACAGCCATGCGAGACCGGCCGTCCGAGTGTGGCGTTCACATACGCTCCGTTGCTGTAATATTTGCCTCTTTGATGAATGGCATTCGTGGACTTGAATTTACTCCAGTATGAATAGGAACAGGTGTTATAATAATGAGCCCTCATGTGGGCATAAATCTTATAGGTTCCCAGCGGAGTCGGCGTATCGATCAGGCCGGTGCCGCACCGGGCGGTCTTATAAAGAACCCATCGGCCGTCTTCGCTTTTCTTAAACACATTGATCCTCTGTGTGTAGGTGCTCACCCAGATCAGATATTTCGAGGTGCTCGTAAATCCCTTTCCATTGACGAAGACCTCCTTCTCCTCTGTCGTATAATCCTTGGAGGTATACTTCTGCGAGGTCAGTCGCAGATACTTAATGTTCATATAGTATTTCTTCCCGTTTATTTTGACGGTAGTCAGAGATTTAGAACGTCGGTATGTGATGGTGACTTTGGTTCCCGCGGAAACGGTCTTCGCGATTTTCTTGCCGCTTATCGAAGTATAGACCGGAGCCTTTCTCTTGACGGTCGCACTGTAATACATGGCGTGAACCTTGCTGAGGACCGTGGCAATTTTATCAGGATCATAGACTGCTTTGACGATCTTATCGGATTTATAGACCTTACCCTGATAATTGCGGTAGGCGATCACCTTGTATTTATAGTACGTCGCCGTCTTGGCCTTCTTATCCTTATATGTTGTGCTGTCCTGCACCTTGGTGAGGCGGGTATATTTCCCGGTTTTGATATTGTACCGGTAGATAATATAGCCCGTGGCATTGGTCACCTTGGACCACTCCACGACGTTTCCGCTGTCGGTGACGGTGACTTCCAGAGACGAGGGGGCTTTCAGCTCCGCAAATTTTG
Organism: Lachnospiraceae bacterium; assembly: GCA_021202235.1. GTDB lineage: Bacteria > Bacillota > Clostridia > Lachnospirales > Lachnospiraceae > UBA3305. The sequence continues at coordinate 2,485 of JAJQDL010000164.1, read as the reverse complement.
GCGTCGCGGAGACTTTTTTTGACTTCTTCCCTGTATCGTAATTCCCTTCAGTTCCGTATTTCCTGTAGGCGCGGATGACGTAGGTGTATTCTGTGTCGTTCTCAAGACCTGTTACGGTATATTTGAGCTTTGTGGTTTTCTTAATCTGAATATACTTTCCGGTCTCGCTGTCATATGAATAGATGAGATAGCCGGTGGCGTCCTCCGCCTCATTCCAAGTGAGCGTGATCCGTGTATCTCCGACCTTCGCCTTGACGCCGGTGACCTTCGCCGGGATCACACTGTAGGGCGTCGCAGAGACCTTCTTGCTGTAATTGCCGAACACCTTCTGATCGCCTGACAGGGCATAGGATCTTACGACAAAGGTATATTCCGTGTCGGCCTCGAGATCGGTTACGGTATAGGTCGTCTTTTTGGTGACGGCAACATACGTATACGTCTTGTCAGAGGCGTTATAAATGCAGATCTTATAGGCGTAGGCGCCGCTGGCCGCCTTCCAGGTCAGCGTCACGGCATGCTCGCCGCTCTCAGCCTTCAGACCGGTCACTTTGGCGGGCGCGGCTGTCTCCGTCGTCCCGGACGCGGTTTCGCGGACAGCCGCCACGTCAGAGGGATCCTCCGTCGCGGTTGTCTCTTCGGTCTCCGCGATGCTTTCTGCTGCGGTTGTCTCTTCGGCTTTCGTGGTTTCCTCCGCCAACTCGGATTCACCGGCCGTCACGGTCTCCTGCTCAGAGCTCTCCTCCGGCACGGTTTCCTGAACGGTTTCTGCGGCGGCTTCCTCCGTCGTCTCCAGAGCGGATGCGGCGGCGGGTATGGAGAGCCCCAGGATTAAGACAGCAAGAGCAAGAAACAACGGAACTGACTTCTTTAAAACCTTCTTCATACATTTATCTTCCTTGATTGTTCTTCATCGTACCCGTGCAGTAAGAACAGGCATCGATGAGTGCAGCGGTGACAAAAACCTGATTTTAATTATAACAACAAGTGCCGGGGGGTGTCAATGTTGTAGAAAAACAGACATCTTGCAGGCGGCGGATTTAGGAGATATAATAGTGAAACGATGCCCGCGAAGCGGGCGGATCGGTTTACTGAAAGAGGATAGCAGATATGGCAGCAATGAGCGAACAGGTTAAGATCGAACTTTTTAAGCGGGTACCTGTGCCGCAGGCCATCGTGCGGATGGCCATCCCGACGGTGGCGAGCTCTCTGGTGATGGTGCTCTACAGCCTGGCAGACACGTATTTCGTGGGGATGCTCAATGATTCCGTGGCTACGGCGGCTGTGACACTGGCAGCGCCGGTGCTGCTGTCCTTCAATGCTCTGAACAACCTGTTCGGCGTCGGCAGCTCCAGCCTGATGAGCCGTTCCCTGGGGCGGAAGGACTACGACACGGTGCGGCGTACCTCCGCGCTGGGCTTCGCCTGCGCGCTGGTCTGCAGTTTGCTGCTTTCCCTGGGCTGTACGGTGCTCAAGACGCCGCTGTTGAATCTGCTGGGCGCTGACACGGAGACCTGGTCGGCCACAGCGGATTATATGTTCTGGACCGTCACCTGCGGCGCGCCGCCGGCGATCCTCAATGTGGTCCTGGCAAATATGATTCGCTCGGAGGGGGCGGCCATGAACGCCAGCATCGGCACGATGAGCGGCTGCCTGTTAAATATTGTTCTCGATCCGATCTTTATCCTGCCCTGGGGGCTGAACATGGGAGCGGCCGGCGCGGGCCTGGCGACCTTCCTCTCCAACTGTGTGGCCTGCCTGTATTTCTTCGTGCTGCTGTACCGGCGGCGGGGAAATACCTTTGTCAGTCTCTCGCCGCGGGATCTCCGCTGGGACTGGAATATCCTCCGTCAGATCTGCGGCGTCGGCATCCCGGCGGCCATCCAGAACCTTCTCAATGTCACCGGCATGACGGTGCTCAACAATTTTACCACTGTCTATGGAGCGGACGCCGTATTGGCTATGGGAATCGCGCACAAGGTTGCCATGGTGCCTATGTATATCGCCATGGGAATCTCTCAGGGTATCATGCCGCTGGTCAGCTACAACTATGCCAGTAAGGGAAGCCGACGCATGAAGAGTATCATCGTCTGCGCCGGAGCCGCCTCCCTGGTGCTCATGGTGGCCGGAACCGTTCTCTGCGTCGCCGGAGCCGGTCCGATCATCCGTCTCTTCATGGATTCGGACGCCGTGGTCGCTTACGGCCGGGTCTTCCTGCGGGGCATGGCGCTGGCGATGCCATTCCTGGCCACCGATTTCCTGGCGGTGGGCGTCTTTCAGGCCTGCGGCATGGGACGCAACGCTCTGATCTTCGCCATTCTGCGGAAAGTCGTGCTGGAGATTCCGGCGCTGGTTATCCTCAATCATATCTGGCCCCTGTACGGTCTGGCCTACGCGCAGTTGGCGGCCGAGGTTGTTCTGGCCGTCGCTGCGTTGGTCATGCTGGGACGGATTTTTCGGTCCCTGGAGGTGCCGGCGAGAGCGTAAA
>JAJQDL010000029.1 GCA_021202235.1 Lachnospiraceae bacterium | reverse complement strand
CTCGGCGCGGCGCTCTCCAGATCAAGCCGGCGCCGCTGACAAAAGCGAGCTCCACGCCCAGATCCCACGACCGCTTCACCTGCGCTGCCACGCTCTTCACCGTCGCCTCATCAAAGCCGGTCTTCTTCTCACCCGCCAGAGCCTCCCCGCTGAGCTTCAGCAGGACACGTCTTCTCTTCTCCATAAGACTCTCCCATCTCCCGCCGCGCGGGATGCCCGATCAATTTCTCAGCCTTGATTGTAACACATCGAAAAATCGTTGTCTAGGTCGACTTGGCCGCTCCACAGTTCTTTCACGCATATAAAGCCGCCTTCCGGTGTTCCTTCATCGCCTGCAGATAGGAGTATGGCACCCGCAGATCCTCATAGCCGGTGCCAAGCTCCAGGCCGGGCTTGAGCTTCCCATGGAAATCGCTGCCGCCGGAGCGCAGGCAGCCGAATTCCTCCGCGATCTCCTCCGCTTTTTCCTGCATCTCCGGTGTAAACTCCGAGTAGCGGGTCTCCAGCCCGTCGGCCCCGGCCCGCAGGATGCTCCGGGCGATCTGTGCGCTGTGTGCGAGGTCTCCCCGATCGATCTGATGGAAATGCGCCACAAAGGCCAGTCCTCCGGCCCGGTGCAGGATTCCCACCGCCTCCGCCGGGGTCGGCGCCACCTTCGGCTCATAGCCCGGGCGTCCCTTCACCAGATAGCGGTTCATAGCCTCACGCACCGACGGAGCTGCCCCGTGTTCAACCAGAATCTGCGCTAGATTGCCCCGGGTCAGAACGCCGCCGCCCTGCGCCGCCACATCCTCCCGGCTGATGGGAAGTCCCAGCCCGATGAGACGGTCAACCATGCGCTCATTGCGCTGTACCCGGCGACGAACGATCTCCGCCAGCGCTTCCTGCAGTCCCGGGTCCTCCGGATTCACAAAGAGACCGACCATGTGGACGTCATAGCCCTCCTCCATGGTACTGAGCTCGATGCCGGGGATCACCTCGACGCCGAGCCGCTCACCGGCTGTAAGTGCCTCTGCGACCCCGGCCACCGTATCATGATCGGTCACGGCCAGCGCCGCCAGCCCTCTCTCCGCCGCCAGCTGCACCAGCTCCGTGGGCGACAGGGGGCCGTCCGAGCAGCAGGTGTGAGCATGCAGATCAATTCGTCTCCGGTCTTCCATAGCCAACCCTCCTCCACGCAGAACGACCTTCCTCCCGGAAGCCCTCTGCGATCATTTCCAACCTACTGTCTCACCTTGATATGGACCTCACGCAGCTGCTGCTCGGTAACCGGGCCGGGCGCGCCGCACATCAGATCCTGTGCATTTCCGTTCATCGGGAAGGGAATCACTTCCCGGATATTTTCCTCGTCCCGCAGCAGCATGATCATCCGGTCGATGCCCGGCGCCATGCCCGCATGGGGCGGTGCGCCGAACTGGAAAGCCCCGTAGAGAGCCCCGAACTTCTCCTGCAGATCCTCCTTCGTATATCCGGCGATCTCGAAAGCCCGCTCCATAATCGCCAGATCATGATTGCGCACCGCGCCGGAGGAAAGCTCCACGCCGTTGCAGACGATATCATACTGATAAGCCAGCACCTCGCGGGGATCCTTTTCATTCAGCGCCGCAAGGCCGCCCTGGGGCATGGAGAAGGGATTGTGCGTGAAATCCATCCGCTTCTCCTCCTTATTATACTCATACATCGGAAAATCATTGACGAAGCAGAACCGATAGGCGTTCTTCTCGCAGAGTCCCAGTCTCTCTCCCAGTTCGTTGCGGATCTGTCCGGCAAAGAGAGCCGCGCGCTCTTCTTTATCGGCGATAAAGAAAATGGTGTCGCCGGGTGTAAGGCCCGCCAGCTCCGCGATCTCCCCCTTGCGCTCCGCCGGAATGAATTTGTCGATGGGTCCCTTGTAGGACATGTCGTCCTCCACTTCCAGATACCCCAGTCCTCCCATGCCGATGGAGGTGGCAAAATGGAGCAGTTTCTCATGGAAGCCCTTGGACATATCCGCATGCACCCTGATTGCGCGCACGGTCTTGTTCTGGAAGGGCTTAAAGGTGCAGTGCTGGAAGAACTCCGTCACATCCAGGATCCGCAGCGGATTGCGCAGATCCGGCTTGTCGGTGCCGAATTCCAGCATGGCCTGCCGGTAGCTGATTACCGGATAGGGCGCCTGCGTCACCTGATACCCTGCCGGAGCAAATTTCTCAAAGGTCGCCGTCAGGATCTCCTCGCCCACGCGGAAGACATCCTCCTGATCGGCAAAGCTCATCTCAAAATCCAGCTGATAGAACTCTCCCGGCGAGCGGTCCGCCCGGGCGTCCTCGTCCCGGAAGCAGGGCGCGATCTGGAAATATTTATCAAAACCGGCCACCATCAGCAGCTGCTTGTACTGCTGGGGCGCCTGCGGCAGGGCGTAAAACTGCCCCTTGAATTTCCGGGAAGGCACAATATAGTCCCGGGCGCCCTCCGGAGAGGAGGCGCAGAGGATCGGCGTCTGGATCTCCAGGAAACCCATGTCGGTCATTTTCTGCCGCAGGAAAGCGATCACCTTCGAGCGGAAGATCATGTTATCCCGCACCTTCGGATTGCGCAGGTCCAGATAACGGTATTTCAGCCGCACATCCTCGCGGGTCTCTTTGGAGGTGATGATCTCAAAGGGCAGCGGATGAGAGACGCGCCCCGGGATATCAATATGATAGGCCTCCAACTCGATGGTTCCCGTGGGAATCTTCGGATTGTAGGTTTCCTCATCCCGGTGCTCGATCAGTCCCTCGATGGACACGCAATCCTCCTTTGCAATCCCTTCCAGTAAGCTGGTGTCCCGCAGGACCACCTGCAGGACGCCGTACATATCCCGCAGGTCAAGGAAGGACACGCCGCCGTGGTCGCGGATGTTCTCCACCCATCCGGCCACCCGCAGCACGGAGCCCACATCGCCCTCGCCCAGCTGTTCCAGTGTTCTGTCTCGATATTCCTTCATGCTTCTTGTCTCCTTTTCGCTGATTGACCGCCCCGCGGTCACCCGGGAAGAGCATTTGTGGAAAATAAAAACGCCCGTCCCAAACAAACCTGTTCAGGACGAACGTAACAGTCCGCGGTACCACCTGAATTACTGCATCCACAGTCTCTCAACCGGTCAGAGACCCTCCGGCTCCCTAACCTTCACCGCCTAACGCGCGGCACACGGCGCACCTACTGGCCCCTGTCAGGAGTGTTCAGATTGCGGCTGCTGGAGTGTTATTCAGACCGGCTCATTCTGCGAAGTTCTCACTGTCCTCCGCTCACTGGGAGCGACCTCCCGCCCTACTTCTCTCCGTCATCGCCTTTTGTGCGGCGGACACCTGCGCCCGGCCGCCTTGATATCGGCACTTATTATAGTATGCACGTTTCCAGAAGTCAAGAAAGCAATCCGTCCGATCAACGCTTTTTCTGCTGCCTTCCGCGACCGAATTCCGGCGATTGTGCGGTGCCATCGAATTCCATGCGCGCATATCTGTTTGCCTGATTCACGAAATCTCTGCCATCTCGATAATAAAACGCACGCTCCCTGTCCAGCCCGATGACAGCCCGGAGAAATTGTCGCAGCCCGCATCCGCCGTCTGCAATGCCTGTACCCGGTCCAGGAGCGCTTCCAGATCTTCTCCTGCCAGATCCGCCAGTTCCTGAATTCCTTCTTCATCCAGGAGTTCCATGCCCTCCGCCAGCGCTTCCGCGCCCTCCGTCAGGAGATCCATCCCCTCTTCAAGTAAATCACCTGCCGCCGCGAGCTCTCCGGCCCCATCCGCCAGCTCCTTCGCTCCCAGATACAGCGCGGTCAGTCCTTCATCCAGCGCCGTCAGCCCCTCTGTCAGCGAATCGCCTCCATCGGTCAGGTCCTCAAAGCCGTCGATCAGCTCTCCCGCCACAGTCTGCAGAGACTCGAAGGTCCCGGCTTCATTTTCATCAGAAAGGAAGGACGCCAACACTCCGGTCTGCTCCTGCATATCTTCAATGAGCGCCGCCAGCTCCTCCGTATCCAGTTCTGCCTCCGGCAGCTCCGGAAGCGTCAGGTTCTCCAGACTCTCCGCGATCTGCGTGAGCACAGCCTTCTCATCCGCCAGCATGTCCGACAGGTCGATCCCGTCAGAGATCTCGGCAACAATGTTCTCGATTTCCTCGGACTCCAGCCCGCTTCCCACGAGGGCCTCCCGGGCCGCCGCTTCCGCCTGCGCACGCGCTGTCTCTTGTGCTTCGCTCTCCGCGGCGGAGAGATCGAGTTCCCCCAAGAGTGTCTGCAGCGTCTTCATCCGGCTCTCCGTCTCCGAGGCCCAGGTGGTCACAGTCTCAATAAATCCCTCCAGTTCCTCCAATGTCAGATCAGATTCCTGCAGCGCCGTCTGCAGCGCTTCGGCGTCCTCTCCCAGCGCCGCTGCGGCCGCCAGCACGTCCTCCGCCTCCTCCGAAGCTTCCAGCGTCGCCAGTGCATCCGAAAACGTCGTGAGCCATTCTGCCAGAGATTCAATGCCGCCGGTCAGCGTCTCTTTTTGCTGATTCATTTCCTTCAGAGCGTCTTCCAGACTGTCCGCTCCCTCTGCCAGGGCATCTACACCTGCCAGATATTCCGTCAAAGAATCCCCCAGAATTCCCGCGCCCTCGGCCAGCTCGGCCGCACCGTCCGTCAGGCTGGCCGAGGCCTCGGTCAGATCCGCCATGGCCTCCGCCAGATCATAGCCGTCCTGCAGCTCCTCCGGTTCCAGTTCACTGAAGAATCCGTTGGTGACGACAGTGGCCGTAAAATCCAGTTCAAAATCCGTCGCCTCGGCTGTGATCTCCACATACTCGGGCAGTTCGATTCCTTCCGTCGCTTCATATTCTGAGAGACCCAATCCGTCCGCCAGCCCCGGCACGGCATAGCCCAGAACAACCAGGTTATCATCCAGCTCCGTGACACCGCCGTTTGTCACAGAAATCTCCGCGAAATGATCGGAGGACAGGAACAGAACCGTGCAGGCCAGAAAGGGAACCGGCACTTCCGCACTCTCCCCATTGACCTTCGTACTCACCGAAGTTCGGTTCTCATACTCAAAACGGATCTTCACCTGCCCGCTGGCTCCCGCCAGCTCCTCCGGGCTGACCGCCTCCCCGTCCAGGAAATACTGTACACTCACAGACACCGGCAATTCCTCGTCGCTGCTTCCCTCGTACTGAATATCTTCCCCGTGATTCTCCCAGCACAGTATCTGCCCCTGCCAGGTGAACTCCTCGTCCCCCACCATATTCTTCACATCATACAGCGTGGAAAGGTCTCTGATCGTCTCTTTGCTCCCGAGATCCTGCAATAAAACATCCACCGTTACGGACTCTACATGTCCCTGCGCATCCGCCGAGGCATAGACCGTCTCCGTCTTCTTCGGCGCCGTGTCCTCCCCGGTCTCCTGCCCCGCTTCCTCTGTACTCTCTTCCGTCGCTTCTATCCCGCTCTCCGCCTGTGTCTCCGGGCTCTCCGTGCTGCCGGCAGCCCCGCAGGCCTGCAGCAGCAGCGTCAGGATCACCAGCACCACCATAAAAAGCAGATTATCACGCTTTCTGCGCATCATTTTTTTCATACTCCCCTCCTGCTTCAAAGCTCTGACCGCCCGGGTCCTGTTTTTGCTTTGTGCTTTCTTTTACCGCGCTCATGATTCCATTACGTTTCGGCATACATTTCTACTCCACATGCTTCAGCGCGAGATCCATGGGAATCCGACGGATCCGCCGGAATTCCAGAAATGCTACGATACCATAGGCCGCCATCCCCAGAGCAAACATTTCCACATAGATCACAGGCTCCAGCACCAGGGGCAGCCAGCCGGTCATGCTGGTCATCAACATGATACGGAAGACGACGACCAGCAAACGGTAGACCAGCGGCAGACTGAGCAGAAGACTTGCCGCCACCACCAGCGTCGTGGTGGTGAGGTACAGACGCCGGATCTCCTGGTCCGTATAGCCGAGGATCCGCACCATGGAGATCGCGGAAGCATTTCTCTCCACCACCAGCTTCGACAGGAGATAGATCAATACGATGAAAATCAGCACGGCAAAGCCGTCCACCATGAGCATCATGCTCCCCATGGAGACGTCCAGCTGCCGGGAAACCTTTGTCAGATCCTCCAGATCGATCACCGAGCCGATGTACTCTTCGTCGATATCCGTGATCTCCGTATCGGAGAAATAGCCGCAGAAATAGTCCTCTCCCAGATCGAACAGCGCATTCAGCGTGCTCCGTGTCATGAAAACACAGATGGCTCCTTCATAGTCATACACGCCGATCACGCTCAGCTCATAGCTTTTTTCTTCATAGGGCTCGCTGAGCGTGATCGTATCCCCCGCCCCAACCAGGTATTTTTCTGCATATGCCGAAGAGATATAAATCTCCCCGTCCGCCGCATCAAGCGCCACATAACGGCTGTCCGGCTCCACGCCGTAGAGGATCACCTCCTCGGTGCGGGTCTCCGTCTGCTGTACCGTAAGTGTATAGGCGCTGAATTTCTCCGCGTCCTCATTTTCTGTCTGAACAGCGTAAGAAAAATAAAGAAGCGAGAGCGTGCTCTCGAGCTTCCGCCCCTCCTTCTCCATATCCAGCGGCATCTGGAGCATGTACTGATACTCGCACAGACGGTTCTCCTCGATGGTCTCCTGGTAATAATCCAGCACCGCCGGCAGTCCCAGCCCGAACATCAGCAGCAGATTGGCAAAGACAATTCCCACGAACATCATCAGATAGCCGCCCACGTTCTGCAGCAGGATACGGATGCGAAACCGCCCCCAGAAGGGCAGGCGGGCCGGCAGCGGCAGGATGCGCCGTCCTCTCCCGCGGCTCAGATCGTGCCGCAAAAATTTCAGCGGAGAAAGGCGCAGATCCCTGGCCAGGATCACTGTATCGAGAACCGCCATCATCAGCACCGGGATCACCGTCGTCAGGACGAAGGCCTCCCCGCTCCAGAGGGTGACATACGTGGGCAGACTGTAGCTGCCGTAATACATTCCCGCGCAGAGATCCTCGCCCAGCGTATACCCCAGAACATTCCCCACCAGGGCCCCGCAGAGCGTCACCGCCATGGGCACCGTCATATAGTGCGCCAGAAGCTCCCCTCGGGTATAGCCGGAGGCCCGGAGCGTACCGATGACCCCCGCCTCCCGGGCGATCGTATGCCGGATGGTAATGCCGAAGACAAATGCGAGGATCACGATGACCATGTAGAGCAATGTGATCATCATGCCCCGGTCGCTGCCCATATCCTCCCCGGTAAACTGGATGGCCTGATTCAGATAACGAGGGATATAGGTCTCCAGACTGATCTCGCCTGTCAGAGCCTCCAGCAGAGCGTCGGCCTTCTCCTTCTCTTCCGCCTCGTCGACCGGCGCTGTATCATATTTCCAGACATAGCTGTAAATAAGATCATCCGTGGAAAAACAGGCAAATGCTTCCTCCGTCACCACCGCCACGCCGAACTGTACCGCATCAAACATCGTGTCGTTATTATCTGAGAAGAGGCAGCTGTAGTCTGATAAAGCGACCAGCCCCGTCACCGTCCAGACGCCATCCGGCCCGGTCAGAGTATCGCCGATCTCAATATCGTTGTTCTCCGCATACATGCGATCCACAGCGATCCCCCCGGTCTCCGTCGGCATCTCTCCTTCCATGAGGCAGGACAGATTGACCTCCGTTCTCTGACAAAAAATGCGCAGCGTACTGTTATGGGAGGTCAGCTCCTCATCCCGGTAGAAATTCTCATAGATCGTGATGCCGCAGCTTTCAGCTGCCTTTCTCTGTGCCCGGTTCAGCGCCTTATTCACACTGAAGTGTCCGTCCTCCACATTGTATTTCTCAAAGCTCTCCTTATAAGCAGCCAGCAGACTGCCGTCCGCCACCAGGAAGCCTGAGACAAAGCCGATTGAGAGAACCAGAAGGAGAAAAATCACCAGATATTTCCCCGCATCCTCCCGCAGCTCCCGCGGCAGCCTTTTGTGCAGTGGATTTTTCATCGCTCCCTCCTACCACTCCAGCTCTTCCGCCGGCGTCCGCTGCGCGTTCCGCTCGTCACTGCGGATCTGTCCATCCCGCAGCCGCACCACGCGGTCTGCCATCCCCCGGATGGCATCGTTGTGCGTCACCATGATCACGGTGTTTCCGTAGGTCCGGTTGACCGTCTCGATCAGCTTTAAAATCTCCTTCGATGTTTTATAATCCAGCGCGCCGGTCGGTTCATCGCATAACAGGATATCCGGATTCTTTACGATCGCCCGGCCGATGGCGGTTCGCTGCTGCTGTCCCCCGGAGAGCTGATCCGGCCGTTTATTCCGATGCTCGTACAGACCCAGGATATGCAGAAGCTCCTCCACATCCAGCGGTTTTTCACCCAGATAGGCCCCCACCTCGATATTTTCCCGCACGGTCAGGTTCGGAATCAGGTTGTACATCTGAAAGATATAGCCCAGATGCTTCCGCCGGTACTGAGTTAGCCGTTTCTCATCCATGTCCGCCATGCGTTCACCCTGAATGCAGATCTCTCCCGTATCCGCACGGTCGATCCCACCCACGATGTTGAGCAGCGTCGATTTGCCGGAGCCGGACGGCCCCAGCAGGACGCAGAACTCCCCCTTCCCGATGGACAGATCCAGACTTTTCAGAACCTCAACCCGGTTTTCCCCCGCGCCATAAGACTTTGTCAGCCCATGTATCTCCAAAAACATACTTTCCCCCTGTTACAAATGAATTAGTCCTCACTAACCAGTATAGGCCATTTTCCGGTTTTTGCAAGGACAGAGTGGCAGGGTTATTGAAAATGATTTTCAACAGCTCTGTCGACACTATCCTGATCAAACATTCTCCGTCTCTTATCGTCTCTTCATTCCGCGGAAAGCTCTGCAAAAGTCTGAAATCGGGCAGTACTTTTTCCGTTTTTTCTCTTTATTTTTTACCTCTCACATGATAAAATACTTCCAAAAGCGGGGAAAGAATACTATGATAGAAGAAAACCGATCTTTCCCCGCTTTTACGTCAAATCAGCGAGGAGGACTTCCTTTATGAAAAAATTCGATCTGAACATCGGCAAAGCAGCGACCGGATGGAACGTCGCGCAGGCAGTCAAAGAGATTCTGGCCAACGCACTGGAAGAGCAGGAGGCGACCCATACGCAGGAGATCAAGATCACCTGCGACGACGAAGGCGCCTGGCATATCCGCGATTACGGCCGCGGACTGAACTATAAGCATCTGGCACAGAGCGAAAATGAGGAAAAAAAGTTCCTCCTTTGATTATCGCGGTTACACGCCCGGTCTGGGCCTGAAGGAAGCCATCGGCGTGTTTGACCGTTTTGGCGTAGAGATGTCTATCGACTCCAAATGGAGCCACATCACCTTCCTGGCTCCATTTGGAG
>JAJQDL010000114.1 GCA_021202235.1 Lachnospiraceae bacterium | reverse complement strand
CGATAAATGCCAGATCCTCCCGGCATTCTTCCAGGTTTCTCCCCCAGGAATGATCTCCGGTAATCACAAGCGTATCTTCCGGGCCAATCAGTCCGTTACAGTTCTTTTGGATTTTCTCTTCATGCCTTCTCCAGACGCAGCCAAACTGATTCATTGATTTATTGGTCTGGAAGGAAAGATGAAAATCACCGATCGCATATAATGACATAAAATTCCCTCAATTTCACTCAAGTGCTTTCAAAAAAACTCTATTGAGAGGCTCCCAGTCTTTCTTCCGGTCATCTTCCATCTGGCCCGCGAGCGTTTCAAATCGACGGATTTCCTGTTCAATAAATGCATCCAGCATCGGCACATGCGGGTTTCTTGTGGCCTCGGTTCCCGCTTTTTTGACGGCGAGCATATCTGAGACGGCCTTTTGTAATTCTTCTGGCAGATTCTGCCTCTGCAGTTCTTCAAATTGAACCGGCGGGATACCCCGATCGGCTTCGATCGAACGGCAGACGAGCAGCGGCCGAAGTGCATAGATGTATTTCTTATATGGTATAGACTCTTCCTGCAGATATTTCGCCCAGGTTCCTCTGGCCAGACCGAGATAATGCATCCAGGCCGCTTTTATGGAAAAATAAGGCGTACAGGCCTTGTAGATTTCCCGCCACGTATTCGTCGTTTTATAGATTACCGGCGATGTCGCCCATTCAAAGATGCCTGCACTCCCTTTATGAACCTGTATCAACACCTTTCTCAGATCCCAGCCATTGATATCGAAAACCTCATCCAGCTGCCACTCGATCACATCGCGGCAGGATTCCAGCCGCAGATAGTCTGCCATTGTTCGAACATAGATGAACCGCACATCATAATCACTGTCCGGCGATTCCACACCCCCATGCACGGCTACCTGATTCAACGGCCAGAAGGATGCAAACATGTTCTCTTTCCTCAATCAACGTAAGCGTATGGATAATCTCCTGCTTAATCTCCCGCATGAAACCGCCCTCTTTCCCTGCGTTTTATTCCTTATCTTATCTCAATAGCTCTCCGGTTCACGCTTTCCACAAAAGCCTCCACCCTCTCCATATCCGGATTCTCCGGGAGACAGGATTTTTCTATTGCCATTTTCATCCGGTTCTCATAGTCCGCCACGATATCATAGAAGGCCTGCGCATAGGTCCCATCTTCTTCCATATAGTCGCCGCGTCGGATACTCCTCAACAGGTCCAGATCGTTTTCGCGATGTGTTTTGATCTCAGCCCTCTCCAGAATATCAATGCCCATCAACAGCAGCCGAACCAGATGCATCGCGTGCTTATTCAGATGGTTGCTGTCTTTTTTGCGGTTCCGTTTGCCGATTTTATCATACTCACGAAGCACATTGTTCATCGTTCCGAGCAGATCGCCATACCGGCGCAGCGGAACATGTTTGTACTCTGCGTCCACAAAGATTTCTGTCGTAAAATCCGGGTTGTCTGAATCATCAATATAAAGTCTCAGGCTCCCGCCGTCTGTCCATGAGTTCTTCCGGTTGAAATCATCCAGCGCATTGGAAACAGAACGATAGATATGTTTCTCACGTTCTGCCTGCGGCATAACGTCACGAGCCAGGGCGTTTTGCAACCGTCTCAACTGCGCAGCCGCATAGCCGCCAAAAGAGCCTGCCGCACGCTTTGACAAAAAGATGTCCTTATGCTCCAGCAGTTCCCGGCCAATCGGACTTAAAATCAGGTACTGATCTTCATCCAGCCCCAGCATCTCCAGTGAATTCGGATTGCAGTCCAGAAAAAGCCGGACGATCTTGTTGAATCCATAGATCACCGTATCCGTCTTATCATCCTCATACTGTTCAAATCCTGTCAGTCCCAGAATGTCCGAAGGAAGATTCAGCGTGATCCCGCGAAAATCAATGTCACTGTTTTCCTGATTTGTCCCATACACATAGCTTCCGGCTATACCAAGCAATATGATATGATCCCTGAGATGTGGGTTTGTTCTGAGAAAATCATACTCCGCAGAATTCATAAGCTGCAAAAAATCCATATTCATCTCCATCAGTATTCCACATATTGTGTAACGATCGGCTTCCCATCTGCATCAAGCAGGGGCGTAATGCTACCCGCGTATCCACCATGCCAAACCAGGTAATTTACACCTGTTTCCGTATCAACGAGAATCTGTCGCTGTCCTTCATCTTTCAGCTGAGAACCGTCCTTAAAAACGACTTTAAACCGGTTTTCCTTTTTCATGTTGATCTCCTCCTCTATATACCTTTAAATTCGTTCACCTTGTTTCATGAATCTTCTCAAAGCGTTCAAACATTTCCCTCTCTACTTCCTCTGGTTTCCTGCAGGAAACATCCGGAGTTGAAACGATCTTTTTATATCGGTCCGAAATCATCTCCGGCATAAGCTCCCGGAATTCATAGGCGAGCATATCATCATCGATTTCAAAGATCTGCTCATATTCTTCCTCCGTCAGCTCACCGTCCAAATATTTCTCCCAGATACACCGTAGTAAATATTCTTCCGTCTTTTGATATTCCTTCATAGATGCCTTCAACGGTCTTGTGACATCTGACAGATACGCTTCTGCCGCATCGTGCAGCAGACAGGCCAACTGAACCTGCCCGGAATATCCTCTTGCCTGTGCCTCAACACTGCAATTTATTGAATGCTGCGCTACGCTGAAAAAATACTTTACATGTCCATTGGCTCTGCAGATCAGCGACAGCGCATGAAAAATATCCTGAAGGTCGATCTTTTCCGATTCCACCTCGATCGGATCAAAATGTTTCCCGGTAAATGTTGTAATATAGCTCATGAAATCCCTGCCTTATCCTAAGGATAACAAATCTAAAACCTGATTCTGTTTTAACGCTTATACATCATAATCCATATAATTTGTTCCTAATTCATGCGGAATAAATTTTTCAATATATTCTAGTATTCCTACAAATTTTTTATATCTCCATCTGTCTTCATTAATCCAGCCCTCTGTCTCATATACGAATTCCTTATTTTTAAAAAATTTTATTTGCCAATGATACCCATCTATTCCACAAGATCCATGATTATCGGAGTCATAGCAAAAGAAATCTGACATAATTGGATCGATTATATATTGCGCATTCTCCGCTGAAATTTTCCCCATCACATTTTTTTTACAACCCGTATTGTTTTTATATTCATAAATTCCATTTCTATTTATTTTAACTGAATATGAATACCCGGGCTCCGAATTGTTTTCAATCTCTACTAAAGATATTGTTTTCAATAAGGCATGGCGTTCCATCCTTTTACTATAGTTTTGAATGATAAAACATCTAAATTCCTCCGGAATGACAATATTATATTTGTCAATATAACCAATCAAATCATCTCTCCAATAATATTTCCCATCCGTATATATATTCCCGAAACCTATAATATGATTGGGATTTAAAAAATCACGTATAATACCAGGACACGCCAATATACAATTTTCTTTTAGATATGCAAGGATTTTACTCTTTTCTTTATCAGGAACATCTCTAACTAAATCTTTTAAATGTGGTAGTGAACGATCCCCACATTCATATGCAAAGTTTACTGATATTCGTTCTCTTTTCATATCTTTTTCATTCCTTGTTCCAGTTATAATTCATCCCAATCTCATCGATTCTCCAGCGTAGGAAACAACCTACCGCTACTTATCCTTCACTATATGGACATGATAAGCACAATTTACAAGCCACTTCAATGTTCTCTATTTCAGACAATTCTTTAGTTGAAGATATCTTGAAAAAACCTGTCATACACATCATAGAGTCATAACACAAATCTGCACAAATAATTTTATCGTATGCCGGGCAATAACGATCCTGTTCATAATCTATACCATCTGACACGCTTTTCCATCACCTCTATCTCTGATTTACTCCAACTTAGCTTTAAGTCATAATGCCAATTCCTATTTCTCATATTATACCTGCCCCGCCTTCCTCTGACAAGATAAACTCCGTTCCTTCCTTATGTAAAAGCAGCCCGAAGGCTGCTCAGGCTGTCTCCGCCTGTGATGACTTATACCGGTTCATCATCCTCGAAAGAATCCTCTTCCGTCTCGTCCCCGAAGGCCTCTTCGCTGAATTCATCTCCATTGTCAAACTCATCCAGCTCGTTCTCATCTTCTCCCTCGTCATCATACTCGTAGTCTGCATCCGGATCAGGCTTCGAAGCCTCCTTCTTTTTGGCCTTCATCCTGTTCCAGGCGAAGACCCCGCCGCCTGCTGCAAGCAGCAGCACAAGCAGGACAGACGGAAGAAGGTTCCGGCTCATGCTGGCAGCCGCCGTTGCGGTTTCCCCGGTCTGATCCGCAGCAGTCTCAGTTTCCGCCGCTTCCGTCTCTTCTGCTGCCGCAGTGGTCTCTGCCTGCGTGTCAGTAGAAGATCCTCCCAGGGATGCCTCGTAACTTTCCACCTCCGCATCGTCCATCAGAGCAAGCAGGTCTTCCTCGTCCACCTGGTTCAAGAAGTGGATCGTATTCTCTCCGTCGTCATCCCGGTCGATGATGATATAAAAATAGTTTCCGCTTTTGGTCACAACCGTGATAAACTGCTTCCCGGATTCACTGTCCGAACCGATGTCGTCCACCAGCGTCAGATTCCCCTCCGGCGTCAGAGCATCCGAAGAAGATGCTTCCGTCTCAACCGCCTCTGAACCCGCCGCGGAGATCTCCGTTTCGCCAGCGCCGCTCTCTTCTGCCTTTTCACTGGTCTCTGTCGAATCCTCCGCCGTTTCTGCCGCTGTTTCCTCCCCGGTCGTTTCTGCGGCCACGGTTGTCTCCTCCGCATTGATATCGTTCTCCACATAGGCAAATGCCGTGGCCGGAGATACGCCAACGCACAGAACCAGCGCCAGCAGGATAGCTATCATCTTATTCTTCATGGGTCTGCTCCTCCTCTCCCAATACTTTCCTCATCGCTTCCCGTGCCTGCGAGCTTTCCGGCGGCATGGTCTTCACAATCTCCAACACCTTCGCCAGCTGATCCGGCGTCAGGTTGTAGGAGTGTGTGATCCCGCAGATTTCCTGATTTTCCTGTTCCCGATAACGGACCTCCAGGTCCTTTGCCCTGGTTTCCCATTCTTTCCATTTGGCGCGGGCTTTTTCCAGCTCCGCGCCGATCCGGTCTAATTTTGTGCTCATAAATTCCTCCATATTATTCGCTCTCCCCTTAGAGAGAACTGTGCTGTTTTTCAAATCGTGCCGCACAGGCCTTTCTATCAGGGCAGTCTGCCGAAGCAGTAGAAATGCGACTGCCAGTACGATGTGTTGATGCTGCTCACCTTCACCGGCGAACCCGCATGGATCATCTGGCCATCCCCCAGGTAAATCCCGACGTGGCTTGCGCCGCTGGTACTGTACGTCCCCTGGAAGAAAACCAGGTCGCCCGGCTGCGCTTCCGAAACGGAAATGACCGTGCAGAGATCAAGAAGCCCATCCGCCCTCTGCCGCCCGACGCTCCATCCGCCGCCGCAGTGATTGATGCAGTAAGAAACAAAGCCGGAACAGTCGAAACCGGAAGGGCTGTATCCGCCCCAGACATAGGGCACGCCCAGGTACGTGTAGGCCTCGGCAATGAGCAGGGAAGCACTTTCTGAAACATCCCCCGCCGCACCATACAGGCTGTGTTCGCCCACCTCCAGATAAATATAGGGGTGCAGGCTAGCACCATTACACGAGATAGCAAGGGTCAGAACGCCGGAACTCCCGACACTGGCCAGCGTATCGCCCTGAGCCACCGTCTCCCCGGCAGACACCTGAATGTTTGCAAGACCGCCCATCGTGATAACGTAACCACTGTCATTCTCCAGCACTATGCTGTTTCCCGAAACAGACCACACGGTGCCGTCAAGGACAGAGTAAACCACAGTACCGGAGGGCACCGTCACATCCAGGCACTCCGATTCCGTCAGCGTGGTCCCCTCACACCGCGTCCCGTACCCGCCTGTGAGGAAGAGATGCCAGTTAAAGTCAAGCGGAGAACCGAAGACAACCCGGTTTCCCAGAGTCTCTGTATAGATGCTGTATACCTCCGCCTCCTCTTCCGTCATGTGCTCCGTCAGGATTTCTTCAAAATCCGCAGCCGTCAACGTGACGTTACAGACCTGCACCGTCTCTGTCGTTGTGACTTCGATCTCCTCGCCGTCCCCACCGGCATAATAAGCAGACCAGGTCTGATGCCCGTGGGCTGAGGCTTCCGCATGGCTGCCATAATACACATCGAAGTCCACGCCATACCGGGCAAAGCTGCCTGTATCCTCCACCGTATAAAGCGTCCCATTCATAATGATCTGCGTCCCGATAGGGACAATGGGGTCACTCGCATCTACCGCCAGCGTATGGCCTGCCGTCGGATAAACGCCGGATGCGGTCGGGCCTCCCGCCCACACCCCGCAACAGATGGAACAGTTACAATACCCGCTGGTTACAACCTCCCCGATATAGTCCCCTGCCTGCACCGTCCGCGTCACCGTCCGGGTCTCTTCCGCCGTCTCCACGTCGAGGCTGTACTGCAGAGCAAAGAGAGCATCGAGTTCCTCCCTCACCTCCTCAAACGTAAACGCCTCATACCGGGCACACAGATAACTGATCAGAGCGGTGGCATCATGCCCGATCTCCGAAAGATTGTAATTGTACTCATCATACCCGGCATACGATTCCTCCGTCCGGTTGATTTCCTGCTGAAGCCCGGCCTCAAGTTCCGTATAATAAGCCTCCGCCCGGCTGATCTCACTGTCCTCCGCCGGCCAGGAAGTGACCGATATGACATCCAGCATCCCTGTCGCAAGGACCGTGCAGGCCTGAACCTGTGTGACCAGCAGGATCATAACGAAGGCAAAGAGCAGGATAACCTTCAGGAAATCGCCCCGGTTTTCCATAGCATCGCGGATTTTCCCGAGAATACCCCCGCCCGTCTCCTTTACCGTCCGTTTTGCTCCGCCCGAAGTGTCGGAAAGCGTGGCAGCATGGCCGGATTCCGTGGAAGAAATCCTTGCCGCCGCATATTCCTTCTTGATTTCCTGCTTCTGCCTCCACCGGGAAAGCGGATTTATGGAGGCCTCCTGCCTCCCGCCTGCTTCTCCCGCCGCCGACATAGATGCGGCTTCCTCCTCCAGATTCCGAACCAGCTTTCCCGCCATTTCAGAATCCTTCCGTCTGGCCGCATAAACCGTATGGCTTACCTTCCCCGCCGCACGCTCCGCTGTCATTTCCGTCTGGTGTGCTGCCTGCACCCCCACGTTGTCTTCTTCATAGCGGCTGACCTGTCCATGAGCCGAAGCTGTCAGGGGATTTGTGATCAACGTCGCGGCCGAAGCCGGATTTACTGCCCGTACAGCTGTCGGACGAACCCTGTGACTGTTGTACCGGTTCCCGGAAACCCCGGCAGGTTCCTTTGTAGCAGCCTCTGTCTCTTTAAAAGACAGTTTTTTCCTGTAATTCTTTGAAGTCTCCGACTTCCGATACAACTTCTCTGTCCTCTTTGTTCCTGAAACATCTTTCGCCGAGTTGCCGGTACTCCGGGGATTCTCCGCACTTTGTCTGACCCTCCGGCGGTTATCCGTGGATCGTCCACTCTGCTCAGCTTCCAAGACGTCGTGTTCAGTGGCCTTTCTGTCATACGGCTTCACGGCTCTGGCCGCCCGTTTTTCCTCCCCGGTTCGGTAACCAGACGCTGCTTTCCCGGTACGGCGTTTTACCCTCTTTCCTTCTGCCCTCTCCTCCGCCGGTTCCTCCTCCGTAAACCGCAGCCGGTAAGGTTTCCCTGCCATTTACGTTTCCTTCCCCGCCCTGGCAGAGGTCTCCGACAGTTTCGTCGTCATGATCCGGTAGAGCTCCGTATCCTGCGGGAAATGATCTACAAACGGGAGGATCACGTTCCCGTAGAACAACAGCCCTTCCCCTTCGCCAGACTGTGTGACATAGGAGAGCTGGTGGGAGGAGATCCCCAGCTGCTTCGCCAGGATCTGCCGGTCACCGGACGCCTGGTTCAGCATCAGGATAAAGTCGGAATTCTCGAAGATATTTTCCACTTCCCGGGAGGAGAGCAGGTCCTTCACATTCTGGGTAATGCCTGTGGGGACACCGCCCCATTTCCGGAACCGCTTCCAGATCTCTACCGAGTAGGCTGCCGTCTGTTCTTCCTTCAGGAGGAGGTGGAATTCATCCATATAATAACGGGTCACCTTCCCCGCACTGCGGTTGGCCGTAACACGTCCCCAGACCTGGTCCTGAACCACAAGCATCCCGATCTTCTTGAGCTGTTTCCCCAATTCCTTGATGTCATAGCAGACAAACCGGTTCCGGATATCCACATTGGTGCGGTGATTGAAGAGGTTCAGAGAACCCTTGACATAAATCTCCAGCGCCGTCGCCACATGGCGTGCCTCCTTCTCTTCCTGCTCCAGCAGGGCATAATACAAATCTTCCAGCAGCGGCATCTTTTCCTGGCGCGGATCCTCGAAATATTTCCGGTAAATCTGATGGACACAGCGGTCGATCACCGTCTTCTCGATGGGCTGCAGCCCCTCCTTGCCCCCGACGATCAGTTCACAGAGGGACAGAAGGAAATCTGATTTCAGGGCAATGGGGTTGTCCTCCTCCGAATAATTGCTGTTGATGTCCATAGGGTTGATATACTGGGTACTCGACGGACTGATCCGGACCACCTGCCCTTCCAGCCTCTGCACCAGCGCCGCATACTCTGACTCCGGGTCACAGACAATGATATCGTCATCCGTAACAAGAAAAGCATTGGTGATCTCCCGCTTCGCCGCAAATGATTTCCCGGAACCCGGCGTCCCGAAGATCAGGCCGTTCGGATTCTTGAGCTTCAGCCGGTCCACCATGATCAGGTTATTGGAAAGAGCATTCAGGCCGTAATACAGGGAGCCCGCCCCCTCCTGAAACAATTCCTGCGTCGTGAACGGCACAAAGATCGCGGTCGAGCTGGTAGTCAGCCCCCTCTCAATCCGGATCTGATTGTCCGCCAGGGGCAGGCTGCTCATCAGGCCCTGCTCCTGCTGGAAGTCCAGGCGCCGGAGGTTACAGTTATGCTTCTGTGCCACAGAGGAGAGACGAAACACATTGGTCTCCAGTTCCTGTTCTGTGCGCCCGGTGCTTAAGACCAGGAAAGTCACCAGGAACATCCTCTCATTCTGGCTCTGCAGCTCCTTAAGCAGAGCCTTCGCATCCTTCCCATAGGTAGCCAGGTCAGACGGGATGATATCCATATCGTAGCCGGAGCGGACCGCCTTCTTCTGTTCCTCAATCTTCGAACGGTCAAGCTCTGTAATCGTCCGTTTGATCGTTTTGATCGCCTTATTCTGGTCAACCGACTGAATGTGCATCGTCACGACCTCGCTGCTGTCCATATCGAGGAAATCCTTGAGCAGCCGGTCGCTGATGTCGGATGCCGTAATAGCCAGGTACGACATCGCGCCGTACAGGCCGCCCATCGTAAAGCTCCGGGTCATAAAGTAGAACGAGGTAGGCGGGATAATGTCCTTCACCGAAAGCACGCACTCTGAGAGCA
>JAJQDL010000010.1:5607-9599 GCA_021202235.1 Lachnospiraceae bacterium | reverse complement strand
TTCGCAGCCTGCTTCGCTTTTCCGCTGCATTTCCCACTTACTTCTTCCGAAACACCCACAGCTTGCTGATCACATAATTGGTCACCACCACTAGCACCTGCGCCGCCACCTTGACCAGCATGGCATTCCACTCCAGGAGTTCCACAAAGAGCAGCAGAATCGCCTCCTCCATCAACAGCGTAGCGACCCGGCCTCCATAAAATCCCAGGATTTGCCGCCACCGCTCTCCCCATCCCTGCGGCCTTGCCTCAAAGACCCAGGTACTGTTAGTCACATAAGCAAACAGGACAGCCAGGATCCAGGAGATCACATTGGCAATCAGCGGCTCCACACCCAGATAGATCAGCCAGCCATAGCTGCCGATGCTGATGACGGTGGTCAGCCCGCCAAAGAGCAGATAGAGCAGCACTTCCCGGTGTTTCCGGTAGAAAGGACCGAACACACGCAGCCCCGGTCCTTCCATGATCCGGTCAAAGATATCCTTTTTTCTTTCTGTCATATAAACCAAAGAAGGAATCCATATTTCTACAGATTCCTTCCCCTCCTCCTTATCGATGACAGGGGAAACTTCCCCTGGGATAGTATTCGCTTTTATTCTGCCGCGCTGGTTTCCTCTGCAGAAGTATCTTCCGCCGTCGTTTCCTCAGCGCCGATCTCCTCAGCGCCGGTCTCCTCGGCATAGGTTTCCGACTCATCCGACTCATCCTCGGCGGTCTCCTCCTCCGAAGTTTCTTCCTCGGTCTCTTCCTCGTAGATCTTGTCGGTGATCTCCACCTGCGCCCAGATCTTTTCCTTCACCTTGAAGGTGGGAGCGTCCTCTGCCCATTCAGCATATACTTCGTTGAAGGCTTCATCCTCCGCCTCCTCCGTCAGCTCTTCCCGCATCTCTTCCGTGGCATCCTCGTCCAGATCATTGGTCTTCTTAATGATGTACCAGCCGGTTCCTTCCTCCTGGACCATCTGAATCTCGCCCGCTTCCATCTCAGCGGATGTGGTGTAGGTAATGTCCGTAGATTCCTCGCCGGTTACAAGATACCTTTCTGTACTGGAGGTCGCTCCCAGCGTGGCCTCGATGTCGGAGAACTCAAAGCCGTCCTCTGCCATCTCATAGACTTGCTGAGCCAGTTCCTCACCGGTGGCGGCCGTAGAGCTGTCCTCCTCCGTCTCTGCCTCTGCGCTCTCATCTGCCGAGGTCTCTTCCTCTGTTGTTTCTTCTTCCGTCGTTTCTTCCTCTTCCTCGACAAGGATATACTCGATCGAGTACTGCTGGCAGTCCTCATCGCTGATGGAGATCTCCGCGGCATCCTTCACCGCCTGCGCGACCAGATTGGCCGTCGCGTTCATCTCCATCCATTCCACCATCTGTTCTTCGGTGGCGTCGGTCTGGTTCATGAACAGCGGATAGGTCTCCAGGAATTCCGTCACATGGTCACTGACCTCCGTCTTCTGATCGTCCGTCAGCTCGATCTCATAGTCCTCCGCGTGATCCAGAAGGATCCGGGTCTGGAGGATCTGTGCCATCACATTCTCCTTGAAATAATCCGCCATCGTCGTATCTTCGTCGTATTCGGCGGTCCACATATTGTCATATCCAAAATAGGTATAAAGATCCCAGTAATAGGCCTCATTCATCCACTGCTGATAGCGCAGCCAGAAATTCGCCTCATCCAAATAGATCTTCTCATCTCCGTAGGTAGCCACCACCGTTGTGGCATAATCTCCGACCGTGCTGCTCCCGCAGCCGGCCGTCGAACCAACCGTCAGTATGACTGCCAGCAGCATCGCGATCTTGCGCGTTATGGTTTTCATAGATTTTGTTCCTCCCAATCCGGTCGCGCCCTTTCTCAGAGCATACGTCCGCGCGGCGTCTCTCCGGAAATACATCAGAACGTACTTTTCCCCTGACCCCGCAACGTACCTATTATATTACATTTCTACTCATCAAGCAACAATTTTAAATCATTTAACAGATTTTTCACGCATTCCAGCGTTCGCTCCGTGTCCACATTCTGCTTTCGCTGATCTGTATATACAAATCCCGGCGCTGCCCCGGGAAGAAGCTTCAGATCGCCCCGATAGCGCCCGATCAGCGCAGGGATCCTGGCCGGATCGACCGGCGCTTCGGCATAGAGCATCAGCGTAATCTTCTCACGGCTCCCGGTCACATCCGTCACGTAGACCTCCCGGGCCAGCGCCCGCAGCCGGGCTACCTTCAGCAGGTTCTGAACCGCACGCGGCGGCTCGCCAAAGCGGTCGATCAGCTCATCCTGCATGTCGTCGTACTCCGCGTCGGTCTCCACGGAAGCGATCCGCCGGTAGATATCCATCTTCTGAGACTCATTGCGAATATAAGCAGGCGGGATGTAGGCGTCAAGCTCCAGATCGATCGACGTGTCAAAGTCCAGCGGCTTCCGCTCCCCCTTCGCTTCCTGCACCGCTTCGCCCAGCAGCTTACAGTACAGATCATAGCCCACATCCTCCATGTGACCGTGCTGCTCCGCGCCCAGAAGATTGCCGGCGCCCCGCAGCTCCAGATCGCGCATGGCGATCCGGATACCGGAACCGAGCTCCGTATACTCCCGGATGGCCTGCAAACGCTTCTCGGCGACCTCCTTCAGCATCCGGTCGCGCCGGTACATGAGAAAGGCGTACGCAGAACGGCTCGAACGCCCCACTCGTCCGCGCAGCTGATAAAGCTGGGCCAGACCATACCGGTCCGCATCGTGAATGATGATCGTATTGGTATTGGAGATATCCATCCCTGTTTCAATGATGGTCGTAGAGACCAGCACGTCAATATCTCCCTTGAGGAAATCCAGCATAATCTGCTCCAGTTCCCGTTCCTTCATCTGTCCGTGCGCAAAGGCCACCGTAGCGTCCGGGACCAGGCTGGCAATGTGTCCGGCGATTTCCCGGATCGTGCCCACCCGGTTATACACATAATAAACCTGGCCGTTCCGATCCAGCTCCCGCTGAATGGCCTCGCGGACCAGCTCATCATTGTACTCCATGACATAGGTCTGAATGGGCTGCCGGTCCATGGGCGGCTCCTCCAGAAGGCTCATGTCCCGGATCCCGATGAGGCTCATATGGAGTGTCCGGGGAATCGGAGTCGCCGTCAGACTGAGGACGTCCACATTTTCCCGGTACTGCTTGATCTTCTCCTTGGCCGCCACGCCGACGCGCTGCTCCTCGTCGATGAGCAGCAGCCCCAGATCCTTAAACTTCACATCCTTCGAGAGAAGACGGTGCGTGCCGACGACGATATCCACCATCCCCCGGTTCAGCCGCTCCACGGTTTTCTTCTGTTCTCCCGGCGTCCGGAAACGGCAGAGGAGCTCTACATTGACCGGATAGTCCTTCATCCTCTGAACAAAGGTGTTGTAATGCTGCTGCGCCAGGATCGTGGTCGGCGCCAGATAAGCCACCTGTTTCCCCTCCTGCACCGCCTTGAAGGCAGCCCGCAGGGCGACCTCCGTCTTGCCGTAGCCCACGTCGCCGCAGAGGAGGCGGTCCATGATCTTGCCGCTCTCCATATCCGCTTTGACTTCCTCGATGGCTTTCCGCTGATCCTCCGTTTCTTCAAAAGGAAACTGCTCTTCAAATTCCTTCTGCCACACCGTATCCGGGCCGTACACCACGCCCTGCGCGTTCTGCCGTCTGGCATAGAGACTCACCAGGTCGGCGGCGATATCCTTCACCTCGCGCCGCACCCGGCTGCGGGTCTTCTTCCACTCTGACCCGCCCAGGCGATTCAGCTTCGGCACCTGATCCGTGTCAGCGGAGGCATATTTCTGGACCTGATCCATCTGAGTGACCGGGATATACAGGTTACCGCCGTCCGCATAGGTGATCTTCAGATAATCCCGGGAAGCGCCGCCCACCTCCATCTGCTCGATGCCCTGATAGATCCCCAGGCCGTGATTCTCATGAACCACATAGTCTCCGTGCGAGAGCTCCGTGAAATTCCTCAGCTTCGTACCCGCATAGAG
>JAJQDL010000010.1:0-5597 GCA_021202235.1 Lachnospiraceae bacterium | reverse complement strand
CGGCCGCACCTCCCGCTCCTCCTCCTCCGAGTAGAAGGCAGCCAGCTCATAGTCCCGCAGGTTCCCCGCCAGACGCTCGGCCCGGGTCCTTGAGCCGCACAGAAGTACCACCCGGAAGCCGTCCCGTTTCCAGCCCTTCAGATCGCGAATCAGCCCTTCAAAATTCCCCTCGTAGCTGTAGATCGTCCGTCCCTCGACGGCAAACCGCGCTCTCTCACGGATCACGCTCCGCTTCTGTTCCAGCCCGGTCAGCATCACCGTGCGCGGCCGCTCCAGCGCGGCGAAGACCTCCTCCGGGGACAGAAGCTCCGGCATCGGTTCATCGCTGACATAGCCTCGCTCCAGACGCAGGAAGTTGATTTCCTGGAATTACTTTGGCACTCCCTGAGCCTTCTCCTCCATGCGGGCAGGTTCATCCAGCAAAAGCACGGCGTCCGATGGAAAATATTCCAGCAGAGAGACCGCCGCGCCTCCCTCCTCCGGCATCTCCGTGGCCGCATAGATACAGATCTCCTCCAGGTTCTCCAGGGAGCGCTGCGTCTCCGGATCATAACGGCGGATCGAATCAATCTCATCTCCCCACAGCTCCACACGCACCGGGTTCTCCTCGGTCAGCGGAAAGACATCGAGGATTCCGCCGCGGATGGCAAACTGTCCCATGGCCTCCGCCTGCGGCAGCCGCTCATAGCCCAGAACGGTAAGCTTCACCCGCATTTCTTCCATATTTAACGGGTCTCCCGGACGCAGCATGATGCGGCGCCGCCATACCTCCCGCGGGGAGGCGATGCGGTCCATACAGGCATCCACCGTCGTCACCACCGTACCGCGGCCCTCCTCCAGGATTCCCTTCAGGACCGCCATCCGCTCCCGGCTCAGGAGATTCCCCTGGAGATCCGCCTGATAGAACAGCACATCCTTCGCCGGGTAGAGCCAGACCGGAGAATGAAAACACCGGGCATCCTCGCAGATCTCGCGGGCCCGGCTCTCATTATACGTAATAAACAGGCGCAGAGGAGCCTCCCGCGACGCTTCGCAGGCCAGATGCACCTTCTGAGAATCCACACAGCCGCTGACGGCCAGCGGTCCCCGCCCCGCCATCAGCGCCTTCTTCATCTCCTCAAATTGTATCAGTTCCTCAAGTGGACTGTGAAATGTCATGCTCTTCTGCCTTCCCTCCGGAACTGCCCCGTCAGTCTGGCGTTCCCTCCCCCTGCGATTTTCTTACATACGACTTTGCTAAGCTCGACGTTCGCCTCTGGCTGCTTTGCATAAGTTCGACTACGGAAATCACAGATTTCCTGTCTCACTTATCCGTCTCGCTAAGCGCCGCATGTATACAGGAAACTTAGCGCTCAGTCTTCGCCTAACGGCTTGACTTCGCTGAGTTTCCTTGTATACGCATTATAACGATTCATCGTTCGTTCCGCACCATCCGACAGGATCATCTCCACGGCGTCCGCCGCCGTCCGCAGGGACTCCCGCACGGTGGGAAGCTCCTCCTTCGGGAAATGGCTCAGCACATAGTCCGCCAGATCCATCTGCGGCGGCTTGGCCCCGACGCCCACGCGCACCCGCGGAAAATCACTGCTCCCCAGGTGAGCGATCACGCTCTTCATGCCGTTGTGTCCGCCGGCACTGCCCTTCCCGCGCACACGGATCTGCCCCACATCCAGGCTGATATCATCGTAAATAACGATGATATCCCCCACTTCTGCCTTATAATAGTCGGCAATCGGGCGCACGCTCTCCCCGCTGGCATTCATATAAGTCAGCGGCTTCACCAGCAGCACCTTTTCTCCTGCAATGACGCCGGTTCCGCAAAGTGCCCGATGGCGGCTGGGAGCCATCCGTATCTGATGACGCTCCGCCAGCTCGTCTGCGACGCCGAATCCCATATTGTGGCGTGTTCCCGCATATCTGTCTGTGGGATTTCCCAGTCCGACAATGATCTTCATCCCATCCTCCTGCCGCGGCTGCCTCTTAAAAACAACACGCGCAAAGCGGGCCGCCATCGCCGGTGCCCCGCTGTCATTCTCAAAATTTTATAGTGAACGACAAAATAATTTGTCGTTCACTATAAAGATGATGCACACGATCGCGCAAAGAACGGCTGCTTACGCAGCCCGCGATCGGCGCGTGAGCAAACGACATAAAGTCGTTTACTATACGCCCATTTTAACAAAAGAACGGGCAGCCGTCAAGGCTGCCCGTTCGCAGAAGAGGAATCATTCCGCTGCCTGGCTCATTTGGAATGCATCAGACAGTAGTTTTTGTTGTAGTGAATTTACGAATACTGCACAAAATAAGCAAATGTCAGAATCGCGCCGCCCAGCAGCACCCAGAGTCCAAACAACTTGCCCATGAACTTCATCCAGCGATCATAGGTAATTCCTGTCGCTCCAAGGAAACCCATCAGCGCGGAGGCGTGAGGCAGCACATAATTGCAGAAGCCGTCGCCGAACTTATAGGCCAGCACTGCGGTCTGTCTCGTGACACCCGCCACATCGGCGAGCGGAACCATGACCGGCATAACCACAGCCGCCTGCCCGGTACCGGAGGTGACGAAACCATTGACAATAATATTCATGATCAACATCACAGCTGGTTTCAGGAAAGACGGGAAGAGCTCCAGCACATTGGCCAGACTGTACACCACAGTATCCAGCACGTTTGCCGAAGAAAGAATCAGCGACACCGTCGCGCCCAGTCCAACAATTAGTGCCGCTGGGGTCATGTTTTTGGCACCCTTAACGAAATTCTTCGCGATATCACTGGGGCAATAGCCATAAACCAGACCGGCGACAAAAGCCATCCAGAACATGCAGACTGCTGTCTCCACCAGCCCCCAGCCCTGCGTAATGCATCCGTACATCAGGATACCAAAAGACATGATAAATACGATGAGAACCAGCGGATGACGCTTCTCGATCTCCCGCTGCGTGCTGGAAAGATCAAACTGCTGTGCACTCTCCAGACCATAGACCGCACTCTTCTCAGGATATTTCTTGCAGCGCTCTCCGTACCAGATGATATACGCTGCAGTGACGATATAGAAGAGAACGAAACTGACCACACGCAGCCAGAGTCCGGAATAAGCCTGCAGTTCAGCCAGCTCCTGCGCCACCGCCGTGGTCGGAGCCAATATTCCTGTGGAAAATCCGATACCGACGCCAAGCAGCACGATAGCCACGCCGACGATGGCATCATAGCCCAGAGTCGCTGCCAGCATCACACCCAGAGGAGCAAAGCCTATGAACTTGTTTGTGGACTGAGTGATACCAATGAATGCGAAGAGCAGCAGGATCGCCGGAATAAAGAGTTTCTCCTTGCCCTTACATTTCATAGCCAGCGTCCCGCAATATGCATGGAACATGCCTGTCGAGAGGAGGACTTCCAGGGCTCCGGCGATGACCAGCAGCGGGAAGATCACGTCCGCCTGGTTAATCAGGCCCTGCATGACATAGCTGGGTATCTCCCAGAGTGGCACCGGCTCGCCTTCCACCGAATGATATGACTCTACAATGACCGTTGTCGTTCCCGACTCTGTCTCCGTTCGATCATACGCATTCGCCGGAATCAGGTATGTCATGATCGACACGGCAATCAGCAGCATGAAAATAATCACGTAAGAATGGGGCATCTTAAATTTTTTTTCGTCTTCGTCATTTTCCCTCTTGATTCTCCTTCTCCAGTTTTTCTGCAAATTCCTTCTGTACTCTTTCCAGCAGCTCCGGATCTTCGATCAGCTCCAGTGCGGCGCCGGCCAGGATCTTTGCGCCGTACAGGATTGCGTCATGAGCTTCCTGCGTCTTTCCGGCATCGAGGTATTCCTGTGAATGCGCTGCTGCTCCTTCTCCTACAAAAGCAATGCGTGCACAGGTTCCCGGTACCCGGCGCATGACATTTCCGAAGTCTGTGGAACCAGTCTTCTCCCGGGCGGGCCGGATGCGAGGTGCTCCGATCTCCTCCGCCTGCTTCATGACCAGATCATTGAGAGAAAGCACAGGAATCTTATTATCCACCCGCTTCTCCTCGATGATCTCCACCTCAGTCTCCGTCATCATGGCTGCACCCTGAAATACCTTCTTCAGCCGCTCCACGACCGTATCCAGGTAGGCACGATTGTAGGAACGGGCATAGAGGCTGGCCTCCGCCAGCGCCGGTACCACGTTGGCCGGTGTACCGCCACATGAAGTCACCGTGTAATGGATCTTCACATCGGAATTCACATGTTCCCGCAGAAACTCAATTCCCTGGAAGGCCAGGAGCAGACCGTCGAGCGCACTCCGCCCCTTCTCCGGACGTAATGCCGCATGAGCGCTGACTCCATGATAGATGACCAGGAACTTAGAGTTGGCCAGGGACTTCACGTCCACCTGTGTAGCGGGACCGCCGTGCATCATGAAGGCCACGGACAGCTCCTCGAAGGTGCAGCCATTCTGGATCATACGAATCTTTCCGCTGACGCTCTCCTCTGCCGGTGTTCCATAGACGGTCACGGTGTAATTGCCCTCGATGGGAGCATCCTTCAACGCCTTCGCTGCCGCCAGGATACTGGGGCCCTGCAAATGATGACCGCAGGCATGTCCCATACCAGGGAGCGCGTCATACTCGCAGAGCAGACCGATGTTGGGGCCTCCCTCGCCCTGCCGGTAGACAGCCCGGAACGAGGTCTCCACACCCGCAACGCCCCGTTCCACTTCGAAGCCTTCCCGTACCAGCCAGCCGGTCAGGACATCCAGTGCGTGATACTCCTCCAGCCCGAGCTCGGGATGGTCGAACAGATCGTCCGCCATGGCGAACAATTCTTCCGACCGGGACTCAATATCCCGATACATCTCCTCTTTCAACATGAAAACAAGCACCTCCTTCTTGCTGTCCTAAGAATATCGCAAGAAGCGGCGCTTGTACATTTTGTAATATTTAATAATTTCTTTTAAAATTTTTATGTTTTTTCATTATCCTTCCAGGAAAGCCCTGCCGTGCTCCGTCAGAACGTCAAGCATTTCCTGCATATAAGCGGTCATCTGCGCTCCTGCTTTCACCGCTACGACGACTTCCCGTTTGTGCTGCTCTGTATCCAGGATATAGTAGTTCACCGGTTTCTTATATTTCATGTTGACGGCATACCCTTCGCGGATGAAGGCGATACCCAACCCCTCGGCCGCCATCTGTGCCGCCGTCTCGATGCTGCGGATCGTACGGACACGGGCCGGAGTAATGTGATGGCGCTTAAGGATTCCGTCCTCCACTACCCGGCTGCTTTGCCATTCTGAGTGAAGGATCAGCGTCTGCCCGTCCAGCGATTCCGGTGGTATCTTCCGGTAACGTTCCTCCGGCGCGTAGACGGCCATTTCATTAACCGGATGACGCACCGGCACGACCGCCAGAAATTCTTCCTCAAAAAGCGGAAACAAATCCATGCCATCCGCAGCATCTCCCCGATTGAGAATCACCATATCCAGTTCATGATTACGCAGCAACTCATTGAGCTGCGTAATATTTCCCTCCCGGATGATCACCTCGACCCCCGGACAGCGCTCTTCATATTCAGCTATGACGGGAGGGATCTGCCAGCTTCCCCGCCCCAACGCCAC
>JAJQDL010000143.1:323-9733 GCA_021202235.1 Lachnospiraceae bacterium | reverse complement strand
CTCCGCCAGCCCCGTCTCATACTCCTGTTCAGAGGCTTCCAGCGTCGCACGGGCTGTCGCCAGCGCCTCTGCCGCTGCTGTCAGCTCTTCCTGTGAAGCGGTCAGCTCCTCCAGACCCGCTTCATACTCTTCCCAGCCTGTATCCAGCGTCTCGCGCGCCTCCTCCAGCGCCGTCACGCCCGCTTCATACTCTTCCCACCCCGCATCCAGGGTCTCGCGCGCTTCCTCCAGCGCCGCCATCCCTTCTTCATACTCGGTGACGCCGGCGTCATACTCAGCAATCGCCGTCCGGGCTTCTTCAATCGAATCCTCGTTTTCTTCGATGGTCCTGCGAATCTCTTCAATCTGCTCTGCCGCCT
Organism: Lachnospiraceae bacterium; assembly: GCA_021202235.1. Classification (GTDB taxonomy): domain Bacteria; phylum Bacillota; class Clostridia; order Lachnospirales; family Lachnospiraceae; genus UBA3305. The sequence continues at coordinate 9,374 of JAJQDL010000143.1, read as the reverse complement.
CATCAAGCTCTGCTTTGCCGGCATTCAGAGTCTCCCAGTTCGCATCCAGCTCCGCCCGCCCGTCAGAAAGCTCCTTCTTCGCATCCAGCAGCTGCTGCCAGGCCTCATCCAGTTCCGTTTTGGCATCCGCGAGCTCCGCCGCCGCGTCCGCCAGCTCCGTATCCGCTTCCGCAAGAGCGCTCTCACCGTCTACGATCTCCTGCAGCGCGTCGTTCAATTCCTGTCTGGCATCCGCAAGCTCTGCCTCCGCATCCGCCTTCTCCGCCTCATATTCTTCTTCGGCCTCGGCACGCTCAACCCAGGCTTCCCCAGTCAGATTCTCCTAGCGATCGGCTTGCTGCGTCTCCCCCCAGATCTTCCAACGTCGTCACGCCGTCGTCCACCAAATCGTCATACTCATCCGTGAACGTACTCAACGCCGCCGCATCCGTCAGCATCACAAAGAAATCCGTATAGATCTCCGTGTCAAATTCCTGCCGATCCACATAAAAATACGCGGCAACTGATCCGTTTCCCACGGAGGAGCTCTCTGCATCCGTAGACATATACAAGGGAGAAGTAACCAGACCGACCACCATCAGCTCCGTCTCGACAAAGAGATCTTCATCGTCCTCTTCCGGCGTCACGATCACCACATCACCGACCGATGCATACTCGGAGAAGGGATCTACGACGATCTGAACGCACTCTCCCGCTTTCTCCGGATAGCGCCCCTCCGTCAGCGTCAGGCTGTTGACAGCCTCCGCCTCCCCGGCGGAAAAATCGATCGCCAGAAAACGACCGGCGCCGCTCTCCCCGGAGGCAAGCTCTGCCAGCGCATCCGTCTGATAAACACCCGTCACAGCAAGGACTCCGTCTGCCGCGGCGACCGCCTCCAGATCCTCCCCGGTCAGACCCATACTGGATTTGAGATCGATATCCATGAAGCTGTTTTCATCGTAATACCGATCCACCGAATTCTTCATATCCGGCGCCGTACACAGCAGACCCGTCAGGAAACCGACTCCCAGCGCCGTGATCGCGAGAATGGCGATGAAGCGGCTTAAGCTCCCCTTCACGGTGCGGAGTACCATTTTCCAATAGCTTTTCTTCAAGGCATTTTCCTCCGTCACTTACCACTCAATGGCTTCCGCCGGCAGCGGATGGAGATTCACCGTCATGTCCTGCACCCTTCCATTTTTAATGCGGATGACACGGTCTGCCATCCCGCAGATCGCCTGATTGTGAGTAATAACAATCACCGTCTTACCGCTCTGTCGGCACATATCATACAAAAGGCCGAGATTCAGCCTGCGCGTATTGTAATCCAACTTCGCTGTCCGGAGACCGCTCAGACGCAGCGAGGGATTTTTAGCCCTGGCGCGCGCGATGGAAACGCGCTGCTGCTGGCCGCCGGAGAGCTGCGCCGGGAAATTGTCCCTGCGCTCTGTGAGTCCCACTTCCCGCAGCACTTCGTCCGCATCCAGCGGATCGCGGCAGATCTCCGCGGCGATCTCCACATTCTCACGGGCTGTCAGATTCTGAATCAGGTTATAAAACTGAAAGACAAACCCCACATCATGGCGGCGGTACTCGGTCAGCTGCCGCTCGTTATATGTACTGATATCCTCACCGTCAAGGATGATATGCCCTTCATCGCAGCTGTCCATCCCGCCAAGGATATTGAGAACCGTCGTCTTGCCGGCGCCGCTTGGCCCGACGATCACGACAAACTCTCCTTTTTCCGCCTGGAAGCACACCCGATCGGCGGCGGCAATCTGCTGCGTGCCGTTCCGGTAAAATTTGGATACATCCTGAAATTCTATGTATGCGCTCATCGTGCCGCTCCCTTCTTCTCTCTGCCTCCCGGATTCCATCGCCTCGATGGCCTGTATCTCACAGCCCGTGGACTGCTCTTCCCGCTTTTTCTCCCGCCATGCCGTTTCCGTATTTATTTCATTTTAATCAGGTCGAAAATGGAGTGAGTCAGCAGGAATTCATACGCCTCACACAATTCGTCCGCCGTAATATCCGCCTTGGGGTGTTCCATCCACATCTTCACGCTGGTCGTGATTCCCAGCGCATAATACATGGCGACATTGTGCTCATTTAACAGCTGGTTCTTCGTATTCTGAATCAGCTTCGCCTTCTGCAGCTTCTCCTTCCACATCTCATAGGCATAGTGCTGAAACATCCCTTCAAAGGAGTTCTGCCCGGTTACCTGAAAAGCCCGGCGATAGAATTCCCGGTCTCTCTCGAGAGCTGAGAAAGCGAACTTAATCGCCTCCCGCTCCATCCTCATCTGAGACATCTCCTCCGCCTTCTCGATGATATCCCGGTACAGAATATACTCCAGCACATCGTATTTGTCCTGGAAATGGTAGTAGAAGGTGGGGCGGATAACGCCCGCCTCATCAGTAATGTTCTTGATGGTGATCTTCTCAAATTCCCGGTGCAGCAGCAAATCATGAAAACTCTGCGCGAGAAGCTCCTTCGTCAGTTTATTCTTTTCCATCTATTCCCATTTCTTTCTCATACGTCAATATCTGTCAGAAAATGTAACTTATTAGTACATTTTAACAGGAATCTATCTGACAGGCAAGCGTTCTTTTTATCGTCAGAAATCCTTCTCTGTACAAAAAAGACCGCTGCGAAGTCAAGTGGCTCCGGCAGCGGCCGTTTCTAATCGTTTTACAGGGCTTCCTGATCCATCGTTCCGTCATCCGCCAGCACATTGCGGGGCGAATCCTTGTAGTTCTCGTAATTCGGCGCCTTATGCTCCCGCCCGCTCCACAGCTCGCGAGCCTGCGGCGCCCAGGTCTTTGCGTAGTCAAAACACTTGCCGCAAAGATGCTCCGCGCTCTCGGGAGAGGCCAGATCCGTCGATTTCGCGCCGGATTTCGCCACCATATCCAACAGCAGCTCCGGATTCTCCAGCATCGGGCAGGGCTGCAAATGGTTCTCGTTGAAGGGCTGACGATCCCGGTACTCGCGGAACAGCGGCTGCTGCAGGGCCTCCAGCAGAGAGACTTCGTGGATGTTTGCCCCCGAGTAATGGACGAACACGCAGGGCTCCACGTCGCCGTTCGCGTTGATATGGCAGTAGTTCCGGCCACCGGCGATACAGCCGCCGACGAACTCACCGTCATTCTGGAAATCCATGGCGAAGATCGGCTTCCCGCCTGTCAGGCCGCGAATCTCACGAATCCGGTGATACATATAGGTCCGCTGCTCTTTGGTCGGCAGAAGATCCACGGCCGCGTCATTGCCCACCGGCATATAGTGGAAATACCAGGAGTAACGGCAGCCCTTCTCGATAATGAGATCGAGAAACTCATCCGAAGTAACGGCCTCTACATTGTTCCGCGTATAGCAGATCGACGTACCGAAGATCTGCCCATGCTCCCGCAGCAGATCCATGGCATGCATGACCTTGTCGAAGACGCCCTTGCCCCGGCGCAGGTCGTTGACTTCATTGAATCCTTCCAGGCTGATGGACAGGGACAGATTCCCCACCCGCTGCATATCCTTACAGAAGGCCTCATCCACCAGCGTGCCGTTGGTGAAGCAATGGAAAGCACAGTCATTATGTTTTTCGCAGAGACGGATCAAATCCGCCTTCCTCACCAGCGGCTCACCGCCGGTAAACATGTAGAAATACGTCCCCAGCGCTTTCCCCTCGGTGACGATGCGGTCCAGATCCTCGAAAGTCAGGTTCATGCGGTTGCCGTATTCCGCGGCCCAGCAGCCCGTGCAGTGCAGGTTGCAGGCACTGGTGGGATCCAGAAGGATGACCCAGGGAATACTGCAGTCATGCTCCATACGATTCTTACGGATCAATTTGGTTCCATGGAAAGCCGCTTCAAATCCCAGGTTCAAAGCTGTCATATGGATCGTATGATCGTCCAGCTCCGCAATGCCCCGGTCAATGAACTGCATCCATTTATTTTCCGGATCCCGAATCATATTCCGGGCGCCCTCGTAGGCTTCCGGAGGAAAGTTCTTTCCCATATATTTCTGCGCCAGATCAACCAGCTGCATCAGCGTTTTCTCCCGCTTCTCCGGTTCCTGGCGAAATGCCTTCACCACTGCGTCAATAGCTACACCAAAAGCAGCCCTCTGTGCCGCATGTCCTAAAGTACCCATGATATTTCCTCCAATCTAATGAGTATCCCCCGATTTATCTTTCTTTGTTTCCTCGTATCTGTCAGGCCAGCCCGCTCACGCTCAGACGTGCAAACAAACGAATCAATACATCAATCCCCGCCAATGTCAGCAAAATGCCGCCGACCCGCCAGGCAGGTTTCCTCACGCCAAGACCCAGCCGGTATCCCATCAGTATCCCCACGATCACAACAACTACCGTGACAATGAAAATACATGCGGCAGAGAAGAACACCTCTGTATCGAGAAATGCCATCCCCATTCCGGCGAAGAAAGCATCCAGGCTGGTAAGAAAAGCGAGAAGGAAGATTTCCTTCCACCGCAGCAGATCCTGCCTCCGCTCCTCAATCTCCTTCGCCCGGCTGGCTTTGATGAACATATAGACGCCGAGTCCCAGGAAAATCAGGGTGGAGAGAACCAGCCAGATCGCCGTGGCCGCCTCTCTGAAGCTTCCCATCAGTGGAAAAGCAGCCAGCGCATTTCCGGTCAGGAGCGCCAGAATCTGCCAGAACGCAAAAAGCGCACATTCAATGGCAACGACCCGCGCACTCACCCGCGCCCATAAAGCTCCCTGACACACTGTCGCCGCGAAAACATCCAGAGACAGACCAATGGAGATCAGTAAAACCTCCCAGATTTCCAAGGTTTATCCTCCTTCCATATCACATCCTTCGAGTACCGTCTCCGCCACGGCGGACGGCCTACGGCTCCCTGCTGTCTGTATCTTATCCGGAATCGACAAAATCAGCCAGAATCAGAAAAACTGTTTTGTTTTGGGTTTTTGACAAAGAGAAAGATTTGTATGATTAAATTTACGCAGATAAAAGGAAAGTATGCAGAGGTATCTTCCCGGTTGCAAGTTGTCGAACCCCCATAAGAAAAAAGAGGCAGAAGCTCTTCCACTTCTGTCTCCTCTATTCTTCAAAGAATAAAATCTGCTCTCATCCATTCAGTACGAGGGATACAGATCACAGGCTCACATGCCAAATCCGATCATGTAGGCAACAACCATCAGCACCGCCTGCACCAGCAGCAGGGCGATGAAGACCGGAATGATGAACTTCCACCATTTATCTACCTTGACGCCTGCCAGTCCGGCCAGAACCGCCGGGAAGGCCGTAGGCCATACGATATTAGACAGACCGTCGCCGAACTGATAGGCCAGAACCGCCATGTCACGGGAGACGCCCAGCAGATCTGCCAGAGGCGCCATGATGGGCATAGACGTCGCCGCCTGACCGGAGCCGGACGGAATCACAAAGTTCAGGAAGGTCTGCATGATCAGCATGGCGACTCCGCACAGCCAGGAAGGCAGATAAGAAAGCGGCAGGGACAGATAATACACCACCGTGTCAATGATATTTCCGGCCTGAAGAACCATCAGAATACCGCGGGCCAGTCCGATCATCATACAGGCCATGGCAATATCTGTGAATCCGTCCGAATACAGCTCGCCGATCTTATTGGGTCCATATCCCATCACAATCGCAGAGAGAAGTCCCATGATGACAAAGACCGCGGACAGTTCGGCAAAATACCAGCCGTATACCTTCGCGCCATAGACCACCGCAACGACTCCGGCCAGAAGAATGCCGAGAACCAGCTTCTCACGCACGCCAAAGGGCGCATTCTGTACCGATTCCTCACTCATGGAGATATGATTCTTATCCCCGTAGGTCAGACTCTTGGTCGGATCTGCCTGCACCTTCAGCGCATAGCGCATGGTCAGAATTGACCCCACGACCAGCATGCAGAGATGACAGAACAGACGATAACCAATACCTGACATGGCGCTCACTTCCGCGATGCTCTGGGCCACACCCACTGTGAAAGGATTCATAAACGCGCCCGAATAGCCCATGCCGGCGCCCAGCGCCACGATGGCCAGACCAACGATGGCATCGAATCCCATCGCCATGGCTATCCCGGCAAAAATGGGAACAAAAGGAAACCATTCTTCAAACAGACCGATCGTCGAGGACCCCAGACCAATGATCAGCATAAAGATCGGGATGATCGCCACCCGCATCTGTCCCTTGAAGATCTTCAGAAGGAACGCCACCAGTCCGTTGAAGGCGCCGCTCTTGATGATAATATTAATAGAAGCAAATGAAATAAAGACAAAGAAGACCACGGAGCTGGCATCGCACATTCCGTTATAGATCTGCTGGAACATCTCAAAAAATCCGACCGGGCTGCTCTCCACCGTGTGATAGGTTCCAGCCACAGCGACAGTGGTCCCGGCATCATTGACAACCCGGTCAAATTCTCCGGCCGGAAGAATCCAGGTCAGAAGGGTGCAGATGACAATGATGCAGAACAGCAACACGTAAATGTGCGGCATCGTGATCCTTCTCTTTTTTGTAGTTTTCTCCTCACTCATGTACATTTTCTCCTTTTTGGTTTTTATTTCGTTTCCGAAACTTCCGTTCCGGTAAACGTCTTTTCTCCCCTCATTTGCAGATACGACTGGTACACTTCCTGCCGGAATGCTTCATCCGTCAGGACGCGCAGAGACAGACCGGCAATAAGCTCAGCCCCCACGGCGATCGCCCGGTGCGCCTTCGGCTTCCTCGTCTCATCGCGAAATTCCGGCGTATGAAGTGCATACGGAGTATCGGTGATAGAAAGCAGGGGCTGGATCGTCGGGCAATGGTAGCTGACATTTCCTACATCCGAAGAACCGTTCGGCAGCTGGACTTCTTTGCAGGGCTGCCCCAGTTTTTCAAGAACCTCTTCGACCTCTTTTTCCAGAACAGGAACCCGTACCATATCGGCAAAATCCTCGAAGCCCTTGCGAAAACTGACCTGACAGTCCATCGCCATCGCTGCTCCGTGGGCACATTTCATGACGATATCATCGAGCTGCTCCAACTTCAGCTGAGAATCCGAGCGCAGCTCCATGCGTATCTCCGCCCGTTCCGGCAAAATACTCGGCTGGAATCCTCCGTCTGTAAACACCGCGTTCACATGCATATCCGGTGTAAAGCATTCCCGGCGTGCGTCGATCAGCGCCAGCATCCCCCGGGCGGCCGCCAGCGCACTATGCGCTTCCCAGGGACCGGCCACGGCATGAGCTGACTGCCCGCGGAACTCCGCCAGGTAACAGCGGAGATTCAGCACATCCATATCCGAAACGCTTCTCTCTCCGCTCCAGCTGTGGATCATCACCGCCAGGGACATCCCGTCGAAGGCCCCCTGTGCCGCCATCCCTACTTTGGCGCCGTTCTCCTCTTCGGCCGGGGTACCAAATACATACACCGTCCCCCGGAAGCTGTCCTTCATCTCTGCCAATGCCAGCGCAGCCAGCACCGACATCGAACCATGGACATTGTGTCCGCAGGCATGTCCCAGTCCGGGCAGAGCATCATACTCCACCAGAATCGCTGTGGAAGGACCCTCCCCGTTCTTCAGAACACCGCGAAATCCGGTCGGATACCCCAGATAAGGATATTCCACCTCGTACCCGGCCTCCTGCAGAATCTCCACGATCTTTTTGCTGGAGCGAAATTCCTGATCCGGCAGCTCCGGATGATCCGCCAGATCCTCGCTGAGAGAGACAGCAAGGCTGTGGTGCTTCTCGATCGCTTCCCTCAGGTTCATTTTTTACCTCCTCTCATTCTGAAAATTCCTCCGGCTCAGACAGCGTCACACTGCCCCCAAGAGTCGCTTCCACGATCCGGCCATCCCGGCGCGTCACCTCCGCAGTCAACGTTCCCGCCGGCTGGACCAGCGTGCAGCGAAACTCGCCCTCGCTCTCCGAACGGCTAAGAGCCGCGGCAGCCGCCAGAGTCCCGGAGCCGCAGCTTCCTTCCCAGACCGTCGTATCCGTGGAAAAGACCCGGACGATCGGCGTCATACGCCCCTCCGCCCGGTTCACGAAGAGCATCCCATAGGCGTCCGGCCGGTTCTCCCGGGAAAAAAGCTTCTCCGCCTGCCGGAAAAATGTGATATCCGGCGCGATGTCCTCCACGACGACATGGGAGATGCCCTCCATCTCCACCAGGATGCAGGGAATCTCCTGCACAGTAACCGGACGGATCACCTGCGGCAGCGGCATCTGCGCAAATGCAGTCTGCGCCTGCCAGTCTGTCTCCACGGCCACCGGATGGCTGCAGCCGCTGATCTCCACCATAACCTGAGATACACGTCCATGCTCCTGCGAGATCATCATGCCGAAGGCCCGGGCCGCATTGCCGCAGAATTCGCCGCCCATCATCTCCAGACGTCCCATGCCACCCATCACCGGCGGGCAGACAAAGCCCACCTGCTCAGCCCCCCATTGCGGCTGTTCCATCAGACGGGCCGCAAGCAGCGCCCGGTCTTCCCGGGGGACAGGATCAAGGACAAACAGCGTGATATTCCCCGCCGGGTCCGCTCTGACGATTCTCCATTTCATGATATACGCATCCTTCCTGATGTTTCTTTTGTCGAAGCAACGGATTTGTCCGGATTGCCGAATTCATGCTGATTATAGCACAGATATTGTCTGTATGGCGACTTAAAATCAATTTTCTTGATTCATTCCCGGTCCTGTGATAAGCTTTAGATAAAAATCCAACAAAAATGCAGGAGGTATTCTGTCAATATGAAGGTTTTACTCTTAAACGGAAGCATGCACCGAAACGGTACGACATACGCGGCCCTGGCCGAAGCAGCCCGGACGCTGGAGGCGGAAGGCCTCGAGACAGAGATTTTTCAGATTGGACCCGGTCCCATCCGCGACTGCATCGACTGCCGCAAATGTTCCGGGGATGGATGTATCTTCACGGACGATCCGGTCAATGATTTCGTGGCCCGGGCGAAGGAGGCGGACGGCTTCCTCTTCGGCACGCCGGTCTACTATGCGCATCCCAGCGGCCGCGTCCTCTCCTTCCTGGACCGGGCATTTTATTCTGCCAAGAAGGG
>JAJQDL010000143.1:0-313 GCA_021202235.1 Lachnospiraceae bacterium | reverse complement strand
AAGGCTTTCGCATACAAGCCCGGCGCCGCGATCGCGGTGGCGCGGCGCGGAGGCACTTCCGCTTCTCTGGATGCGATGAATAAATATTTCGGCATTACCAGCATGCCGACCGTGGGCTCCTCCTACTGGAATATGGTCCACGGCATGGACGGTGAGGAAGCGAAGCTTGACATCGAAGGGATGCAGACCATACGCAACCTGGCCCACAACATGGCCTGGCTCTTTCGCTGTATTGAGGCGGGGAAAGAGTACGGCGTGCCGCAGCCTGTCATGGAGAATGGAAACATGCTGAATTTTATTCACTGAGCCTGAC
>JAJQDL010000087.1 GCA_021202235.1 Lachnospiraceae bacterium | reverse complement strand
ATGCGATGCGTCTGCTGAAGGCTGGTGTGCCGACGGAGATCCTTTCCGCGCCCCGTTCCTGCCACTGCTTCACCTGCGTGCCGGATCATCCCTACACGAATCTGGTTCATGACATGATCGCCATGTCCTTCCGCCGCGAGTTCGGCATGCTGGAGGATCTGCGAGTCTGAGGATACCGGGGCTGAAAAGTCATGAATTCTGAGGTGCCTCAGGATCAGAGAAAAATAAGAAAGGGCGCCGGATGGCGCCTTTTCTTTCATAACTTTATTTCGATTCTTCCGGAGACTTCCGTTTGTGGTAGACAATATCCGGGCTGTTCCGCGGCAGATCCCGGCTGTCAAGCCGCTGGCGGTATTCCGTGGGAGAGCAGCCGATCCGCTTGGTAAAGAGACTGGCAAAGTAGAAGGGGTTGTCATATCCCACGAGCTCGGCGATCTCAGAGACGGACTTGTCCGTCTTTCCCAGGTACTCTGTTGCCCGGGCCATTCGTGCGTTGATGAGATAATTGATGGGTGAGCAGTGAAAGGCGCGGGAGAACAGTCGGCTCAGGTGAGAGGGACTGATGGAGAATTTCTCGCCCAGGGACTGGAGCGAGATCTTATCCTCGCAGTGATCGGTGATATAGTGCAGTACGTCATTCATGGAACTGTCACTCCGCGTGTGGATGGCCAGAGTCCGGTTCTCCAGGAGCATCTGGACGATCTGCAGCATCGACAGGCAGATGGTCTGCACCCGCTCGTCCGCGAAGCCGCCGTTGGTCATATGGAGGCCCAGCAGGAGATGGCAGGTATCGGTGATATAGGAGAAATAGTCTCCGCCCGGCGTAATGGCGGGACCTGTCTCACGGAAGAAGCTCTGCAGCGTTCCGGTTGCCGGATCGGCGTCGAAGCGCATGGTGAAGTATTCCATGCTCTTCCCGGAAAAAAAGTGATAGGTGCAGGGCGGGATGATGCAGATGTCGCCCATGTGAACAACGGTATCCTTCTCGTTCACGGTGAAGAGCCCGTCTCCCTTCATGATGAATCCGACCTCGAACTCATTCTCATGAGAGTGGAGGGGGTATTCCCAAGAGGGGAGGGCGTCGTTATAGCACAGGTGTGTGATAATGACAAACGGCGGCGTCCGCAGCGGATTGTCCTGCTCCGTTACAAAATCTTTGATCCACATAGTACCCTCTTTTTCTCGTTGCATCGTGTGTTGCAACGGCTTTCTGTCGTTCACAATAGCCTTTCATTTCAGTATAGAACAAAATGACGACAAATACAAGAGATATCAGGGAATAGGCCCTGCAAAAACCCTGCATTATGTCAGGGAAAAACAAGGAGAGAATATTTATGGAAAGAAAGTATCCGAATCTGTGTAAGCCGCTTCAGGTGGGCAATGTCCTGTTTCGCAATCGGATGTTTTCCGCGCCCATGGGCGGTACGGACATCACGAAGGACGGCTGCATTGGCCCGGCGTCGACGGCATTCTATGAGCTGCGCGGCAAGGGCGGCGCAGGTGCAGTGACGGTCAGCGAGTGTATGGTTCACCCGGAGACCGACGGCTCCCATGCCTACCATCTTGATCTGACTGTAGCAGGCTCCCTGGCGAGCTTCACCTACACGGCAGACGCGATCCGCCGCCACGGGGCGATCCCCAGCCTGGAACTGTCTCACTCCGGTCAGTTTGCCGGAACCTATATGACTGATAAGAACAAGAAGGCGACCATGCGCCAGTATGGCGTCAGCGCTTCTGTGCGTGCCGACGGTCTGCAGATTCATGAGCTGACGCAGGAGCTGATCGACGATATCGTGCGCGCGTACGGCGAAGTGGCCGGGAACGCGAAAAAAGCTGGTTTCGAGATGCTGATGATCCATGGAGGCCACGGCTGGCTGATCAATCAGTTCCTCTCTCCGCTGTTCAATAAGCGGACCGACAAGTACGGCGGCTCGCTGGAGAACCGCACCCGTTTCGCCAAAGAGGTGCTGACCAGCGTGCGCGCGGCAGTGGGCCCTGGCTTCCCTCTGGAGTTCCGCATGAGCGGTTCTGAGTTCGTCGAGGGCGGTTATGATCTGGACGAGGGCGTCCGCATCGCGAAGGAAATGGAGCCTTACGTGGACATCCTTCATGTGTCCGCCGGTACCTATCAGAAGACCTTCGGCAAGACGCATCCCTCCATGTTCGAGGAGCACGGACGCAACGTCTTCCTGGCGGAAGAGATCAAGAAGCATGTCAGCGTGCCTGTGGCGACGCTGGGCGGATTGAATGATCCGGCACAGATGGAAGAGATCCTGGCCTCCGGCAAGGCGGACATCATCTACATGGGCCGCGCTCTGCTGGCCGATCCCTATCTGCCCCGGAAGGTGGCGGAGAACCGCGATGCGGACATCAAGAAATGTCTGCGCTGCTTCACCTGTATGGCGGAGCGTGCGACTACCTCGACCCGCCGCTGCACGATCAATCCGGTCATCGGCCGTGAGCTGGACGGCACCGAGGTAACGCCGGCTCCCGTGAAGAAGAAGGTCCTGGTCGTAGGCGCCGGTCCCGGAGGACTGGAGGCTGCCCTGACCGCGGCACAGCGCGGACACCAGGTCGTTCTCTGCGAGAAGGAGAACGAGGTGGGCGGCATCCTTAAGAGCGAGCGCGCGCTGCCCTTCAAATACGAGATGTATCAGTTGGGCGTGACGCAGGAGAAGCTCTGCCGCGACGCCGGGGTGGAAATCCGTCTGGGCGTGAACGTGACGAAGGAGTATGCGGAGAACGAGCACGCCGACGCCATCATCATCGCTGTCGGTTCCGAGCCTCTGGTTCCGCCGATCCCCGGCCTGCATGGAGACAATGTTGTGATAGTGAATAACTACTACCTGGAGAAGGACCGTGTGGCTGACGATGTGGTCGTCTTTGGCGGCGGTCTGGCCGGCTGTGAGGCCGCCATTCATCTGGGGCAGGAAGGCAAGCGCGTCCACCTCGTGGAGATGCGCGATATGCTGGCGCCCGATGCCAACGTCCGTCATCGCCCGCTGCTGCTGGAGCAGATCGATAAATACGTGACTGTTCACACTGGCTATAAGGGACTGCGGGTCACCGAGGAGGGCATCGTCTGTGCCGACAAGGACGGCGTGGAGCACCTCGTCCCCGGCAAGACCGTCATCTGCGCCCTGGGCCAGCGGGCTCGCCGCAATGTAGCGGCCGAGCTCCTTGACTGTGCGCCGTATGCCATCCAGATCGGCGACTGCATCCGTGCGGCCACCATCACCCAGGCCGTCTATCAGGGCTACCATGCGGCTCTGGATATCTGACCGGAATGATTTTCTGAATAAAAGGATAAAATATGCCTGCCATACCAGACTGTCTGTGCTGGATGGCAGGCATATTTGTTTTTAAAGGAAAGTCACTGTTAAAATACAGAGTTATATGGTAAAATACACACAAAATGGAGGATGGAACAGGCAAAGGAGCGTGTGCGTTATGAGCGAGATCGAAAGAAAGAAAAAACTCCCTGTGGGAATCGACAATTTTTCAAAGCTGCGCTCGGAAAATTTTTATTATGTTGATAAGACGGCCATGATTCGGGACCTGCTGAATCACTGGGGCGAAGTGAACCTGTTTACCCGCCCACGGCGTTTTGGGAAGACTTTGAATATGAGCATGCTGAAATCGTTTCTGGAGATTGGAGCAGATCCGTCGCTGTTTGAGGGATTGGAGATTTTCCGATGATGGTTCTGGCGGGCATCGGTTTCTGTGTGGCGGCCACCTGGAGGCTGTCAGGGATGGAGGAAAGGCGTTATCGGCGTTTCCTCTGCTTTCTGGGGGTGGCTTTGCTGATCTCTGAAATCTGGAAACAGTGGGTTTTGACCTTTCAGGTTTACAATGGTCACTACAATGTATGGTATTTCCCGTTTCAGCTCTGCAGCCTGCCTCTGTATCTGTGCCCGGTCTATGGGATGGCGTCGGAGCGATGGAGGGAGCGCATCGATATCTTTCTCATGGATTTTACGCTGATGGGCGGTGTCGCAGTCTTTATTGACCAGTCGGGGATGCAGTATTCTCTGCCTGCGCTGACGGCGCACTCGTATCTGTGGCATTTCATCCTGATCTTTCTGGGCTGTCTGGCCGGGTTTCGCTTCGCGGCATCAGGGCGTGGAGAGTCGCTCCGCAACGGTTTGCGCCATTTCACCCGTTCACTTCCGATTTGGGCGGCGGGGGTGGTCATCGCCACAGTGTTTAATGTGGCGTTGTGGCCGCTGGGGGAGATCAGTATGTTCTATATCTCGCCGTTCGAGGCTTCCACGCAGATCGTTTTCCGCGATATTGCGGCCCGGTTTGGGATTGCGATTGGAAACCTTGTCTATCTGGCGGTGATGGTCATCGCTGCGGCGCTTTTCCATTTAGGGTGGTGCCTGATGCGGGAATGCTTTCGGAAGAGACTGCGGGCGGTCGGGTGAACGCGGACACAGATAGTGCATAAAGGATACCGGGAGGGATATGCCGATGGACATTCGGGATTATGAGTATATTGTGGCGATCGCCGAGCACGGCAGTATCAGCCGGGCGGCGGAGCAGCTTTTCATCACGCAGTCCGCTCTGAGCAAGTTTCTGCAGAGGATGGAGCAGAACTTGGGACTCTCCCTCTTCTGCCGTCAGGGCGGCCAGCTGCACGCTGCTTGTGGGAGCCGGAGCAACCGTAGCGACAGAGCTGAACGGCTATCTGGAGAGCTACGGCTACACGGATTTTACGGTCAATCTTATCGACCCCATGATCGCGCGTCTTCCCATGATGATCATCGCCATCCTGTACTGTGTCTTCTTCAGCACCCGCTTTGCGCCGGATGAGCCGGTGATCGAACCGTCCTTCAATATGAAGAAAGCGGCGGCGAAGGAGCCGCTGGGGAAATTCCAGGAATATGCCGGTCTGATCATCTGCATCGGCGCTGCTCTGGCGCTGATCTTCGCCGGCAAGCGGGGCCTGGCCAGCTGGCAGATCACCGTTATCGGCGCTCTGTGCATGATCTTCTGCGGCGTCCTGAAGCCGAAGGAAGCCTGCAACGCGATTCCGCTGAGCATGCTGCTGTTGATCGCGGGCACGCTGGCCATGTCCGGCGCGCTGAGCGCCACGGGAGCGGGAGATCTTATCGGCGGCTATGTGTCCCAGGTCGTGAGTGCGACCGGTGGCAACTCCTACATTGTCGGCCTGATCTTCTTCATTGTACCCTTCATCCTGACACAGTTCATGAGTAACCGGGGCACTATGCTGATCTTTTATCCGATCGCCATCGCTACCTGCGCCTCTATCGGCGCCAATCCGGTGGGACTGATGATCCTTATCCAGGCAGCCTGCCTGGCGGCCTACATGACCCCGATGGCCACCGCGGCGGTCGTCTACATCATGGGATACGGCGGCTACGATCAGAAATCGATGATCAAGCAGGCCTGGCTGCTGGCTCTGCTCAGCTGCGTCGTCTCTGTCGGCTGGATCATGACGATCTTCCCGCTGTAAGATCGAAGAGGAGAGTCTCTCATGCTTGTCCGTTGCGCAGGACGTATATGGCACAAGCCATAAACCTCCTTATGCGCCCTGCGCCTGTGCATATAAAAAAGAAATGGTTGCCTTTGACAGCAGCCATTTCTTTTTTGCGTATTCGGTTTATTTATTTACTGCTGCTTCGCCTTTTCCAGCTCCAGCTTCTTCATGGCGCGGACCTTCAGGGGCAGCCCGAAGAGGGTGATGAAGCCGTCGGCGTCGTGGTGGTCGTACAGGTCGCCGGTGGTGAAGGAGGCCAGCTCCTCGCTGTAGAGGGAGTAGGGGGAGGTGGTGCCGGCCTTGATGATGTTGCCCTTGTAGAGCTTGAACCTCACCTCGCCGGTGACATCCTTCTGTGTGGACTCGACGAAGGCCTGGATTGCTTCCCGCAGCGGGGTGAACCACTTGCCCTCGTAGACGACCTGCGCCAGTTTGTTGCCCATCTCCTTCTTGACCTCGTAGGTGGCGCGGTCAAGGACCAGCTCCTCCAGCTGCTGGTGGGCTTCCATGAGGATCGTGCCGCCGGGGGTCTCGTAGACGCCGCGGGACTTCATGCCGACGACGCGGTTCTCGACGATGTCGATGATGCCGATGCCGTGCTTGCCGCCCAACTCGTTGAGCTTGGTGATGATCTCGGAGACCTTCATGGACTGGCCGTTCAGGGCTGTGGGCACGCCGTGCTCGAAGGCCAGCGTCACATATTCGCCCTCGTCGGGCGCCTTCTCAGGGGGCGTGGTCAGCACCAGGAGCTTGCTGTAATCCGGTTCGCAGGCGGGATCCTCCAGATCCAGACCCTCGTGGCTGATGTGCCACAGGTTGCGGTCGCGGCTGTAGCTCTGCGCCGTGGAGAAGGGCAGGTGGATGCCGTGTGCCTCGCAGTAGGCGATCTCATCCTCACGAGACTCCATCTTCCACAGATCGGTCATCCGCCAGGGAGCGATGATCTTCAGATCAGGAGCCAGCGCCTTGATTGACAGCTCGAAGCGGATCTGGTCGTTGCCCTTGCCGGTGGCGCCGTGGCAGATAGCGACAGCGCCCTCCTTGCGGGCGATCTCCACCAGCTTCTTGGAAATGACCGGGCGGGCCATGGAGGTGCCGAGCAGGTATTTGTCCTCGTAAATGGCGTTGGCCTGGACGCAGGGCACGATATAATCGTCGCAGAACTCGTCAATCACGTTTTCAATATAGAGCTTGGACGCACCGGACATCCGGGCTCTCTCGTCCAGACCGTCCAGTTCATTTCCCTGGCCTACGTCGATGCAGCAGCAGACGACGTCGTAGCCGAAGGTCTCCTTCAGCCACGGCACGACCGCCGTGGTGTCCAGTCCGCCGGAATATGCCAAAACCACTTTCTCTTTCATGTGTCTCTCCTCCGTATGAAATCCTTCCCGGAAAACCGCGCTGACCGTGAAACGGGGACGGGCCCGCGGGAATACTCTGATTGGCGCGCTGCAGTTGCATATTTATTCAATAATGCAAGAGCAGGCTGCCCAGAAACGCCGCCGGGAAATCGTTGCATTTTCCTTAAATATATGGAAAAATCTCCACTTGAGCGTCCCTTTTTTTAACTGTGTGAGAGTATACACCAGCCTGAAAATTTATGCAAGCATTTTTATAAAAAAACTTGCATAAAAAATTAAATGGATGTATAATGGCAAAGTCTTTTTTGAAAAAGGGATGTATTTCGATAAAAACGATCGCGGAGGCGAATCCGCGCAGGAGGACAAAGATGATTCGAGCAGGTATCATAGGATCTACGGGCTATGCCGGGGCCGAGCTGGCCCGGCTGTTGTACCAGCACCCGGAGGCGGAGGTGATCTGGTGCGGTTCCCGCAGCTACACCGGTGAGAGATATTCCTCCATTTACCAGAATATGTACCAGATGGTGGACGCGGACTGCCGGGACGACGATCTGGAGAAGCTGTCGGAGGAGGCGGATGTGATTTTCACCGCCACGCCGCAGGGCTTCTGTGCTTCTGTTATTAATGAAGAGATTCTGTCGAGAACGAAGATCATTGATCTCAGCGCCGATTTCCGGCTGAAGGACGTCGCTGTTTATGAGAAATGGTACAAGCTGGAGCACAAAGCGCCGGAATTCCTGCCGGAGGCGGTGTACGGCCTCTGTGAGCTGCATCGCGAGGCAATCCGCGGCACCAGGCTGCTGGCGAACCCGGGCTGCTACACGACCTGCTCCATCCTGACATTGTATCCGCTGGTGAAGGAGGGGATCGTCGATCCGGACACCATTATCATTGATGCCAAGTCCGGCACCTCCGGAGCGGGACGGGGCGCTAAGGTGGCAAACCTCTTCTGCGAGGTCAATGAGAGTATGAAGGCCTACAGTGTGGCGACGCACCGCCATACGCCAGAGATCGAGGAGCAGCTTTCTCTGGCCTGCGGCCATCCGGTGGTGCTGAACTTCACGCCGCATCTCGTTCCCATGCAGAGGGGCATCCTGGTGACGGCCTATGGCAGTCTGACCGGGGAGTACAGCTGGGAGGATGTGCGTCAAGTCTATGAGAAATATTACGGCGGAGAGTATTTTATCCGCCTGCTGAAGGAAGGCGTCTGTGCCGAGACCCGTTGGGTGGAGGGCAGCAACTTCGCCGATATCGGCTGGAAGATCGATCCGCGGACGAAGCGGATCATCGCGATGGGAACCATTGACAATCTGATTAAGGGAGCGGCGGGGCAGGCCGTGCAGAACATGAACCTGATGTTCGGATTGCCGGAGAATCTGGGACTGACCCAGGTGCCGATGTTCCCCTGATATTCTGACTATAATGCACACGATCGCGCAGGGAAGGGCTGCTTGCGCAGCCCGCGATCGGCGCGAAAGTAAACGACATAAAGTCGTTTATTATAATGAATGAGGAGACGGTATGAAGAGAATTGAAGGCGGTGTCACGGCACCCACGGGATTTCAGGCGGGAGGCGTGTTCGTCGGTCTGAAGCACAAGAAGAAGGATATGGCGATGATTTACAGTGCGTCGCCCTGCCAGGCGGCGGGCGTTTTCACCACGAATGTGGTCAAGGCGGCGCCGGTGCTCTGGAACCGTCAGGTGGTGAAGAGCGGCGTGCCTTGTCACGCGGTGGTCATCAACAGCGGCATTGCCAATGCCTGCACGGGAAAGCTGGGGATGCAGTACTGCGAAGAAACAGCGCGGGAAGTGGAGTCGGTGCTCGGCTGTGAGAAGGGCTCAGCTCTGGTGTGCTCCACCGGCGTCATCGGGAAGCAGCTTCCCATGGATAAGATCTGTCAGGGAATCGGTCTGTTGAAGGACGCCATGGCGGAGGAGCCGGAGGGCGGCCATGCAGCCGCGGAGGCCATCATGACCACGGATACGAAGCCGAAGGAGATCGCAGTGAGCTTCTCCGTCGGCGGCCGGACTGCTACGATGGGCGGTATGTGCAAGGGCTCCGGGATGATTCATCCCAATATGTGTACGATGCTGTGCTTCATCACCACAGACTGCGCGATCTCAAAGGAAATGCTGCAGAAGGCGCTCAGCGACGATGTGGTGGACACCTTCAATATGATTTCCGTGGACGGAGACACCTCCACCAACGATACGGTGCTGCTGCTGGCGAACGGCCAAGCGGGCAATCCGGTCATCGAGACGGAGGGAGAGGATTACGACGCCTTCTGTGAGGCGCTCCACGAGGTCATGGTCGACCTGAGCAAGAAGATCGCCGGGGACGGCGAGGGAGCCTCGGCTCTCTTCGAGGTGCAGGTCATCCACGCGGAGACGAAGGAGCAGGCGCGCCTTTTGAGCAAATCCATCGTCACCTCCAGCCTGACCAAGGCTGCCGTGTTCGGTCATGACGCCAACTGGGGGCGTATCCTCTGTGCGATGGGGTACTCCGGCGCAGAATTTGATCCGGATCAGACAGATATTTATTTTAAGAGCGAGGGCGGCTGCATCCAGATCGTCAAGGACGGCATGGCGGCGGACTACAGTGAGGATGAAGCCACAGATATCCTGTCCTTCCCGGAGGTGACGGCCATCGCCGACATTCACGCCGGTGAGGAGGAGGCGACCGCCTGGGGCTGCGATCTCACCTACGATTACGTGAGGATCAACGCCGATTATCGGAGCTGATGAGGAGACGCGGGCTGTCGGAGCAGTCAGGAAAGAGCGGCATTTGCCGGAAAGCAGAACTCGCGCCCGTGCGGGTGCGTTCAGGAAATAAAGCGTATAAAGCTATAGGACGTCTAAATCTAGCAAGGACAAAAACTAAGAAAAGAAT
>JAJQDL010000030.1 GCA_021202235.1 Lachnospiraceae bacterium | reverse complement strand
CCGCCGTGCCGAGCCGGAAGGGAACGGAGGTGTGCGGCCGGGTGAATGTGATCTTTTTTTCTCCGGAGGATCTGTCCATCATCAAAAACAGTCCTTCGGAACGGCGAAGATTCCTGGATGCGGAGCTGTGTCAGCTGGATCGGATTTATACACATCATCTGGTTGGCTATAACAAAATTGTGACGCAGAGAAACCGACTTCTGAAGGATATCGAGGACAAACCGGATACGCTGGATACTCTGTCGGTTTGGGATTAACAGATGATCTCCTATGGGGAGCCGATAATCTCCCGCAGAGAAGAGTTTATACAGGAACTTAATGAGATCATTGCAACGATTCATCACGACCTGACCGGCGGAAAAGAGAATATTATCTTAAAGTATTGTCCCAATGTGCCGGCAGGACAGCTGGCCCGGGAGATACGAAAAAATCGCGGACGGGATCTGGCAGCCCGGGTTTCTCTGTCGGGTCCTCATCGGGACGATATTGAATTTATCGTCAACGGGATTGATGTGCGCCATTTTGGTTCTCAGGGACAGCAGAGGACAGCGGCTCTTTCTTTGAAGCTGGCGGAGATCGAACTGGTAAAACGGCGGATCGGAGAGAATCCTATCCTTCTTCTGGACGATGTGCTGTCAGAATTGGATACCGGGAGACAGACGCATCTCCTGGCCGGTCTGTCCGGTGTGCAGACAATTATGACTTGCACGGGACTGGATGATTTTATTGAGAACAGTTTTCATATAGACAAAAGGTTTCATGTAGAGAAGGGAACCATTTGTGTCTGCGAGTGATCAGGAAACAGTGCCCTGAACCGGAAGTTTTCCGGGGAAGGGTTTATTTCAGGAGGGAAAGCAGCTATGGGTAATGAGATGAGCAATGAAAATTCTCAATACGAAGCGGAACAGATTCAGATTTTGGAAGGACTGGAAGCTGTAAGAAAGCGTCCGGGCATGTATATCGGCAGCACCTCCTCCCGTGGCCTGCATCATCTGGTTTATGAGATCGTGGACAACGCGGTCGATGAGGCATTGGCCGGATATTGTACCGTGATCGAGGTGCAAATCAATGCGGATAATTCCGTGACGGTGACCGATAATGGCCGGGGAATTCCCGTGGGAATCCATCCTAAGGCAGGGATTCCGGCCGTGGAAGTGGTCTTTACCATCCTGCATGCCGGCGGCAAATTCGGTGGTGGAGGATATAAGGTATCCGGCGGACTTCATGGTGTGGGAGCTTCTGTGGTGAATGCTCTGTCTACCTGGCTTGAAGTTGAGATCTGTCACGATGGCAATGTGTACCGCCAGAGATATGAGAGAGGGAAGGCGGTGACGAAACTGGAGATCGTCGGCATTTGCAAGACAGGCAAGACCGGTTCGAAAATCACCTTCCTGCCGGATGATACGATTTTTGAAGAAACAGTTTTTGATTATGATACGCTGAAGACACGTCTTCGGGAGACAGCTTTCCTGACAAAGAATCTCAAGATCATCCTTCGGGATGACCGGGAAGAAAAGAAGGAGAAGGTATTTCATTACGAGGGAGGCATCAAGGAATTCGTTCAGTACCTCAATAAGAGCAAGACGCCTCTCTATGAGGACGTCATTTACTGTGAGGGGATGAAGGATAATGTGTATGTGGAGGTAGCTCTGCAGCACAACGATTCTTTTACGGAGAGTACCTATACCTTTGTCAATAACATTATTACGCCTGAAGGCGGTACGCATCTGGCCGGATTTAAGAATGCCCTGACGAAGACATTTAACGAATATGCCAGAAAGAATAAGTTGTTAAAAGACAGTGAGGCAAACCTGTCCGGCGACGACATCCGCGAAGGACTGACAGCGATCGTCAGTGTGAAGATCGAAGATCCGCAGTTCGAGGGACAGACCAAGCAGAAGCTGGGAAACAGTGAAGCGCGGGGCGCGACAGACAGCGTGGTCAGCGAGCAGATAACCTATTATCTGGAGCAGAATCCGACGGTTGCAAAGATCATCTGCGATAAGGCTATCCTGGCGCAGAGGGCGCGGGCGGCGGCCAGAAAGGCCCGGGAACTGACCAGACGGAAGACGGCTCTTGAGGGGATGGCTCTTCCCGGGAAGCCGGCGGACTGCTCAGAGATTATTCAGGAAATTTGCGAGATTTATATTGTTGAGGGAGATTCTGCCGGAGGCTCTGCCAAGTCGGCCCGCTCCCGTGATACGCAGGCCATCCTTCCGCTGCGCGGAAAGATTCTCAATGTGGAGAAAGCCCGTCTGGATCGGATTTACGCCAATGCGGAGATTAAGGCCATGATCACGGCCTTTGGAACGGGAATTCATGAAGATTTTGATATCACCAAGCTGCGCTATAACAAGATCATCATCATGACGGATGCCGACGTGGACGGCGCGCATATCAGCACGCTGCTGCTGACCTTCCTGTATCGTTTTATGCCGGAACTGATCAAGCAGGGACATGTGTATCTGGCGCAGCCGCCTCTGTATAAGATCGAGAAGAATAAAAAGGTCTGGTATGCCTACAGCGATGAACAGCTGGATGCGATCCTGAAAGAGATCGGGCGTGACAGCAGCAATAAGATTCAGCGTTATAAGGGACTGGGCGAGATGGACGCGGACCAGCTCTGGGAGACGACCATGGATCCGGAGAAGAGAATCCTTCGCCGTGTGATCATGGACGGCGAATCCGAGTCAGAAGTGGATATCACGTTTACAACTCTGATGGGGGATAAAGTAGAACCCAGAAAAGAATTTATCGAAGCCAACGCGAAGTTCGTGAAGAACCTGGATGTATAGGGGGATAATGGGCAATGGATGAAAATATCTTTGATTTTGACCGGATTCATGACATAGACCTGAAGAAGACCATGGAGGACTCCTACATCGACTATGCCATGAGCGTCATTGCGTCCCGGGCTCTTCCCGATGTCCGGGACGGCATGAAGCCGGTGCAGAGGAGAATCCTCTACTCCATGATCGAGCTGAACAACGGTCCGGATAAACCGCACCGGAAATGTGCCCGTATCGTTGGTGATACCATGGGTAAATATCACCCTCACGGAGACAGCTCGATCTATGAAGCGCTGGTGAAGCTGGCGCAGGATTTCAATACCCGTTATCCTCTGGTGGACGGCCACGGCAATTTCGGTTCCATCGACGGAGACGGGGCCGCTGCCATGCGGTATACTGAGGCAAGACTAAGCCGTATTTCCATGGAAATGATGGCGGATATCAATAAAAACACCGTAGATTTCACGCCGAACTTTGATGAGACGGAGAAGGAGCCGGTCGTGCTGCCTTCCCGCTATCCCAATCTTCTGGTAAATGGAACCTCCGGGATTGCCGTGGGTATGGCGACCAATATTCCGCCTCATAACCTGCGGGAGGTTATTCAGGCAGTTGTAAAGATCATTGATAATCAGGTGGAAGCCGACCGGGAAACGACGATGGAGGAAATCCTTGAGATCGTCAAGGGACCGGACTTTCCCACGGGTGCGACAATCCTGGGGCATGCCGGCATCGAGGAAGCGTACCGTACAGGTCGGGGTAAGATTCGTGTGCAGGCGGTGACGGATATCGAGCCGATGGCGAACGGCAAGAACCGTATTGTTGTCACGGAGATTCCCTACATGGTCAACAAGGCCCGGCTGATCGAGAAGATTGCCGAGCTGGTGAAAGAGAAGAAGGTAGACGGCATCACCGATCTGCGGGATGAATCCGATCGCTCCGGCATGCGCATCTGCATTGAGCTGAGACGGGATGTCAACCCGAATGTTGTGCTGAATCAGCTCTTTAAACATACGCAGCTCATGGATACCTTCGGCGTGAATATGCTGGCGCTGGTAAATAACGAACCCCACACGCTGTCGCTGAAGGAGATGCTGGAATATTATCTGGATCATCAGAAAGACGTCGTGACCAGGCGGACGCAGTACGATCTGAATAAGGCGGAGGAGCGGGCTCATATCCTGGAGGGATTGCTGATCGCTCTGGATCATATCGATGAAGTAATTCGTTTGATTCGGGCTGCCAGGACGACGCAGGAAGCAAAGCAGGCTCTGATCGAGCGGTTCGGTCTCAGTGATGCGCAGGCGCAGGCCATTGTTGATATGCGTCTGCGGGCTCTGACCGGTCTGGAACGGGAGAAGATCGAAAACGAGTACGCCGAGCTGGAAGTGAAGATCGCTCAGCTGAAAGAAATTCTGGCCGATGAAAAGAAGCTCCTGGGTGTGATCCGGGAAGAGATTCTCGTTATCTCGGAGAAGTACGGGGATGACCGGAGAACAAAG
The DNA here is from genome assembly GCA_021202235.1 of Lachnospiraceae bacterium. Lineage (GTDB taxonomy): Bacteria > Bacillota > Clostridia > Lachnospirales > Lachnospiraceae > UBA3305. The sequence goes on along the minus strand of JAJQDL010000030.1, from coordinate 5,483 downwards.
ATCGGTTTCGATGAAGAAGAGATTTCCATCGAAGATATGATCCCCGATGAGCCGACGGTCATTACCATGACGAATCTCGGCTATGTAAAGCGCATGAGCGTAGATAATTTTAAGAGCCAGCATCGGGGCGGAAAAGGCATCAAGGGCTTGAAGACCCTGGAAGAGGATACCATCGAGGATCTTCTTATAACCACAAATCATCGGTATATTCTGTTCTTCACCAATCATGGAAGAGTATATCGTCTGAAATCCTATGAGATTCCCGAAGCCGGACGGACTTCAAGGGGAACGGCCATTGTGAATCTGCTGCAGCTGGAGCCCGGCGAGAAGGTGACCGCTTCCATCACCCTCAAGGAGATGGAGAAGGACCGCTATCTCTTCATGGCGACGAAGAACGGTATGGTGAAGAAGACCTCTATCTGCGAGTATGGAAATATCCGCAAGACGGGTCTGGCCGCCATCAATCTGCGGGAGGGCGATGAACTCATCGAGGTCAAGGTCACGGACAATGAAAAGGATATGTTCCTGATCAGTAAAAAAGGAATGGCCATTCGTTTTCATGAGACAGATGTACGGCCAATGGGAAGACAGTCTATGGGTGTCATCGGCATGCGTCTGGATGAGGATGATGAAGTTGTCGCCATGCAGATGGATTCTCAGGGAGAAACGCTTCTGGTCGTGTCAGAGAAAGGCCTGGGCAAGCGCACCAATCTGGATGAATTTAAATCACAGTACCGGGGCGGCCGGGGCGTGAAATGCTACCGGATCAGTCAAAAAACCGGAGATCTTGTCGGAGCTAAAGTGGTCCATGACGATGGGGAGATCATGCTGATCACCACCGAGGGAATCGTCATTCGTATGAGTCTGTCGGATATCTCCATCCAGGGAAGGATTTCCTCCGGTGTGATTCTGATCCATATGGATGAAGATGTGCGTGTGGCCAGCATCGCCAAGGTAAGAAATCAACAGGAAAATGGGGAAACTGTGGAAAACTCCGCGAAAGAACCTGAAAATGTGGAAAATATTTCGGGGGAAGAGATATAATACATCGACTTTTGCAGGGGGAGGGACCGTTGTCACGGAATCTCCCCTGAAAGGAGAGAATATCAATGGCATTTAAGATCATTACAGATTCTGCCACAGACTTGCCCAAAGAGGTCGAGGAGCATTTTCATCTTCATATCATTCCGACTCCCTTTTTGATCAACGGAGTGGATTATCTGGACAGAGAAAGCATGTCCACGGAGGAATTTTACAGGAAGCTGGAGGATTCTTCGAACGATATCACCACGTATCACATTAATTCGTATATGTTCCGCAATGCCTTTGAACCCTACGCGAAGGCGGGAGACGAGGTGCTTTACTGCTGTTTTTCTACGGGGATTGCCGGTACCTTTAATGCGGCGTCGATGGCAAAGCAGGAGCTTCTGGAGGAGTATCCTGATTTTCAGATCACTATCAAGGATTGCCGGAGTGCTTCTCTGGGATTCGGTCTGGTGGTGTATAAGCTGCTGGTGATGCAGGAAAAAGGTGCTTCCCGGGAGGAGATTCTGGAGGCTGTTGATTATTATGTTGATCATATTCAGCATATTTTTACTGTCGAGACGCTTTATTATCTGATGAAGGGCGGACGCGTCAGCAAGCTGTCCGGCACAGTGGGAGAAGCACTGCAGATCAAACCGGTTCTTACAGTGAACCGGGAAGGAGCTCTGGATGTACTGGAGAAGGTGAGAGGCAGAAAAAAATCTTTGCGGACTCTCATTGAATATGTAAAGAAAACAGGCATTGATCTTCCGGAACAGACCATCGGGCTCTGTCACGGAGAGGATCCGGAGACTATGGAGCAGGTGAAAGAGATGCTGATGGAAGAAGTACATCCGGCGCAGATTCTGACTTCCTGTGTAGGCTGTGCCATCGGAGCTCATACGGGGCGGGGCATCATCGGCATCGTGTTCTTTGACGCCGGAGATGGGAAGTACAGAAAATATTTTGATGAATAAATCATACTTATGCACAGCAGTGCTGAAAGCACGGAGCCATCGACTTTCATTTATTGAAGTGTTGAGGAGATTTGTATGAAAGAGATACATGTAGATGTTATTGAGAAAACCGTTCGTAATCTGTGTATAGAAGCCAACTATTCTCTGAGTTACGATATGCAAAAGGCTCTTGATACCGCGGCAAAGCAGGAAGAAGCTCCTCTGGGCCGGGAAATCCTCGCGCAGCTGCAGGAGAATCTGCAGATCGCTGGAGAGGATGAGATCCCCATCTGTCAGGATACGGGACTGACTGTGGTGTTTGTGGAAATAGGGCAGGAAGTGCATGTGACAGGAGGCAGTCTGACAGAGGCGATTCATCGGGGCGTGGGCCGCGGTTACACGGAAGGATTCTTACGTAAATCGGTCGTGCAGGATCCCATCGACCGGGTCAATACCGGAGATAATACACCGGCTATCATTCATTATGACATGGTTCCGGGCGATACCCTGACAATCACGGTGGCTCCCAAGGGAGCAGGCAGTGAAAATATGAGCCGCGTCGTGATGCTGAAACCGGCGGACGGCATTGAGGGAGTGAAGCAGGTTATCCTGGATGCGGTCCGCGAAGCAGGCCCCAATGCATGTCCTCCCATGGTCGTGGGAGTCGGTGTCGGGGGAAATTTTGAGCAGTGTGCTCTCCTGGCGAAGAAAGCCCTGACGAGAAATATTGAGGAAAAACCGGAAAAAACCTGGGTGGCGGAGCTGGAAGAAGAAATGTTACGTAAGATCAACGCGCTGGGCATCGGTCCGGCGGGACTGGGTGGAACAACGACGGCGTTGGCGGTAAATATTGAGACGTATCCGACACATATTGCCTGTCTGCCGGTGGCTGTGAATATCTGTTGTCATGTGAATCGTCATGCACGGAAAGTCATTGGGTAAAAAAGTATTATAAACCTTTGAATATACGTACGTTTTGTGTCGTTTTAAGAAGTGCGGCCGGAATGGAGAGAAAGAATGAATCGTCATATTACAACGCCTCTGACCCAGGAGATGGCACGTGAACTCAGGGCGGGGGATGTCGTCACTATCAGCGGTACGGTTTATACAGCCCGGGATGCCGCTCATAAGCGGATGATCGAAGCCCTGGATCGGGGAGAAGAGCTTCCCATCAATGTGAAGAATACAATCCTCTATTATCTGGGACCTTCACCGGCCCGGGAGGGACGTCCAATCGGTTCCGCGGGACCAACCACGGCCAGCCGCATGGATCGCTATGCGCCCCGTCTGCTCGATCTGGGCCTTACCGGTATGATCGCCAAGGGAAAACGCAATGAAGAGGTCCGCCAGGCTATGATGCGAAACGGCGCTGTGTATTTTGCCGCCGTAGGGGGCGCCGGTGCTCTTTTGTCGAAGAGAATCCTGGAATCGGAGGTCGTCGCCTATGTGGATATGGGACAGGAGGCTATTCGTAAGATTACGGTGGAAGACCTTCCGGTGATCGTTGTTCTGGACGCTGAGGGGAACAATCTCTATGAGATGGCACCGGAGAAATACCGGAAAGACATCTGAGAAATATGTAAATCTAACTGGACTGGATAAAATAAATAAAACTGGCATTTGAAGCAAGGCCAGACTCTGCTATAATAGGGCATACCCGAGGGAAAATAAAGAAAAAGTGACGGTTCATATCTCGTAAATCCATGGAAGATAAAGAACTGTTACATAGATGGGAAGTGTTCTAAATGAAAAGCAGATATTCAACACAGAAGCTGGCCGTTCTCGGCCTGATGACAGCGTTAGTCTTCGCCAGCAATTACGCCCGCATTATCCTGCCAGTATCGATCGGTGGAAATACCGCTTTCACCCTGGCGAACATTGCCTGCTGCCTGTCCGGTTTGATGCTGGGACCAATCGGTGGTCTGGCTTCCGGTCTGGGCTCCGCACTCTATGATCTGACCAATCCGCTGTACGCTGCGGAGTGCTGGATCACCTTCATTAACAAGGGGGCTATGGGTCTGATCGCCGGTCTGGTCGCTTATCAGCTGTTAAAGAAGGACGGTCACAGATATTATAAATATCTGTTTGCCGCGATTTTAGGCTGTGTGGCTTACTATATCCTTTATTTCCTCAAGACCTTCTTCGTCGCCGGTCTCTTTGCCGCCGACGGGAACGCGGCTCTGGGAATCGCCGCAGTGATCAGCAAGATTCCGGCTTCGATCTTCAACGCCGCCATCGCCATTATCGCGTCACCTTATCTGGCACTGGCGCTGGAGAAGGCGCTGCATCGGGCAGGAATGCAGATAGAGGGTTAACGTAAAATAACAGAGAACCTTGACATTTTTCGGTCGGACTCTTATAATGGGCTCAAATGCGTCAGTTTCGGAGACGTTCTATAGAAGAAAACGCAGAAGGAGACAGTACGCGCCCGGAAAACCCACAGCAAGCCGGTGAGGATGAGAGACCGGCGGAAGAAGCGGGAAGCGGAAGATCACTCCGGAGTTTCTGACCGAGCGAAGAATCTTTTCGGGTAGGCTCAGACGGTTCTCCCGTTATCGAGAGCGCGTATCTTTTGTACGCAGCAGACAAGGTGGTATAACGAAATGAAAGGCTTTCGTCCTGTTTGGGACGGAAGCCTGTTTTTTCGAAATAAACTTCCGATGACTGTATACTGACGACATGATCCAGATGGAGGAAAACAGGATGTATCAGAAGGTTTCTACAGATATGAATTTTGTAGAGCGGGAGAATAAGGTCGAGAAGTTCTGGGAAGAGAATCAGATCTTTGAGAAGAGCATGGAGAACCGCAAGGACGGGCCGGAGTATATGTTCTATGACGGGCCGCCCACAGCGAATGGCAAGCCGCATATCGGCCATGTGCTGACCCGCGTAATCAAGGATATGATTCCCCGCTATCGGACGATGAAGGGTTACAATGTGCCCCGGAAGGCCGGCTGGGATACACACGGACTGCCCGTGGAGCTGGAAGTGGAACGGGAGCTGGGCCTCGACGGTAAGGAGCAGATCGAGGAATACGGCGTGGAGCCGTTCATCCAGAAATGTAAGGAGAGCGTGTGGCGCTATAAGGGCATGTGGGAGGAATTCTCCGGCAAGGTCGGGTTCTGGGCCGACATGGAGCACCCGTATGTTACCTATGAGGATGATTTCATCGAGTCTGAGTGGTGGGCGCTCAAGGAAATCTGGGAAAAGGGCCTGCTGTATAAGGGCTTTAAAATCGTTCCCTACTGCCCCCGCTGCGGCACTCCTCTGTCCTCCCATGAGGTGGCGCAGGGCTACAAGCTGGTGAAGGAGCGCTCCGCAGTGGTGCGTTTCAAGGTGATTGGTGAGGATGCCTATTTCCTGGCCTGGACGACGACACCCTGGACGCTGCCGAGCAATGTGGCGCTCTGCGTGAATCCGGATGAGACCTACTGCCGTGTGAAGGCTGCCGACGGTTACACCTATTATCTGGCGGAGGCTCTGCTCGACGCAGTGCTGGGCGGT
>JAJQDL010000156.1 GCA_021202235.1 Lachnospiraceae bacterium | reverse complement strand
GGCTTCGCCTTTCGGCTCGCCATCGCTAAGTGCTCAATGCCTCTGAAATTCATTGCCTCACGATCCTTTGAATCGCTCAGCCGGAGGCTTCAGAGTCCTCCGTTTTTTTAGAATTTTCAGGGTTGGAATATACTGTTTATTTGTCGAGGTGCTTGGCCTTTCGGCCAGCGGAGAAGAAGGGATTTGAACCCTTGCGCCGCTGTTAACGACCTACTCCCTTTCCAGGGGAGCCCCTTCGGCCAGCTTGGGTACTTCTCCAGTGTTGTCCAAATTCAAAATCCGTATTCATTTCTGAGCGGAGAAGGTGGGATTCGAACCCACGGCCCCTTTCGGAGTCACCGGTTTTCAAGACCGGCTCCTTAAACCACTCGGACACCTCTCCAGATGAATCTCGCGAAGCGCGTTCTTTATGTTACCGCAAATCTTCTTCTCTGTCAAGGATTTTTTTCATCTTTTTTTATTTTTTCTGTTCAGGAAGTACTTTCACCATCCTGATTCGCACAGAAAAAGCGCGAGACGGGATTCGAACCCGCGACCCCCGCCTTGGCAAGGCGATACTCCACCACTGAGCCACTCGCGCCGGTGTGCTTCGCAGCACGAACGATATAATACACCATTTCCGTCCATTTTGCAAGCAGATTTTTAATTTTTTTAAACTATTTTCTTACCTGTTTTTTTATGCGTTTTTACCCGCAGTGATGACCGCAGTTCTTGCAGTCGCCTCCACACTGCAGAGATTTCCCGGCTTTTTTATCCTTATACATACTGCGAAGGATTGCCGCTACGATCACAACCAGAATTGCTCCCACTGCCACTGTTCCCATAGATAACCTCCTGCCGCCTTCCTATGCGGCTGCATTTGTATGCCATGTTGGTGATTAGTATATCCTAACCATGGATAAATGTCAATCCGGCCTGCTGAGTTTTTCGAAAATATTTCTCCCGATGTCTTCCATGCAGGATTTGAATTTTTTCGCTTCCTATGTTATACTCTTTGGGTAATCGTCCGTTTTACCATGAAAGCCCTACCCGCAGGGCACTCATCGTCAGGGAATATACGCCGTGAGGCACAGAACGAGTAGGAGTACCATCTATGAATAAGAACGAGTCTGCTGAAAATTATCTGGAAACCATCTACCGGCTGAGCAAGGTGCTCCCCGTGGTACGGTCTGTGGATATCGCCACTGAGCTGGGTTTTACGAAGCCCAGCGTCAGCGTCGCCATGAAGAACCTGCGCCAGAACAATCATATCGAGGTATCGCATGCGGGGTTCATCACGCTGACGGATTCAGGCCGCGAAATCGCTGAGATGATCTATGAGCGCCATGAAGTCATCTCCCACTGGCTGGTCGCCCTGGGCGTCGACCCGCAGGTGGCGTCTGACGATGCCTGCCGCATGGAGCATGTTCTCAGCAAGGAATCCTTCCAGGCAATCAAGGAATTCATTCAGAAGAGCGGATGCGTAGAACCGGAGGCTTCTGCGGAAGCTGATTCGTAGACCGCTGGGAAGGCGTGATTCCTCTTACTGATCAAAAAGAAGGCTTTTGATGCATCAATCTGTATCAAAAGCCTTCTTTTTTGATGCTCAGGGCTACGCGGGATGTTCCCGGCCATCGCCCGTTTCACTATTTTTTCAGCCGTTCCAGCTGGAGACGTACCTGCTCCATCATCTGGGTATACTTCTCCATCTTGTCCTTTTCGGCCTGCACCTTGTCAGCCGGGGCGCGGTTCATGAATTTCTCATTGGAGAGCATGCCGCGGGAGCGTTTCAACTCGCCGTCCAGACGCTTCTCTTCTTTTTCGAGGCGCTCGATCTCTTTGGCGACGTCCACTAAGTCGGCGAAAGGCACGTAAAGCACGGCCTGCGCGGTCACGGCCGTCACGGCGTCGTCGCCGATGCCGGTCTTATCTGCCTGAATCGTCACCTCACTGGCGGATCCCAGGGAGGCAAGAAAATGCTTACTCGTCTCAAAGGCCTGACGTACCTCTTCTTTCTCTGCCACAACGATGATCTTGGCCTTCTTGCTCGGGGGCACGTTCATGGAGGAGCGCACGTTCCGCACACCGCGAACCGCTTCCTTCATCATCTCGATGCGGTTCTCCACCTCCGGGAAGTTCCAGGCATCCTGATAGACGGGCCACTGTGAGACCATGATGGACTCCTCTTCATCCTGCAGGTTGCAGAAGATCTCCTCGGTGATGAAGGGCATATAGGGATGCAGCAGCTTCAGAGCCTGGATCAGCACGGTCTTCAGGGTCCAGCAGGCGGTCTCCTTGCTCAGAGAATCATCTCCGGCATAGAAACGAGGCTTCACCATCTCGATATACCAGTCACAGAATTCCTCCCAGATGAAATCATAGACCTTCTGCAGGGCGATGCCGAGCTCAAATTTGTCCATGTTGTCCGTGACTTCCCGGGCCAGACGGTTGCACTTGGAGAGGATCCACTTGTCCGCGTCCTCCAGGTCATTCAGGCTCACGGAGCTCGTATCCACGCCCTCCATGTTCATCATGATGAAACGGGACGCATTCCACACCTTATTGGCGAAATTGCGGCTGTTCTCGACCTTCTCCCAGTAGAAACGCATATCATTTCCCGGAGAGTTTCCGGTCATCAGGGTCAGACGCAGAGCGTCCGCGCCGTATTTGTCTATGACCTCCAGCGGGTCGATGCCGTTGCCCAGGGACTTGCTCATCTTCCGTCCCTGAGAATCCCGGACCAGACCGTGGATCAGCACGGTATTGAACGGGCATTTCCCAGTCTGCTCGTAGCCGGAGAAGACCATACGGATAACCCAGAAGAAGATGATATCGTAGCCGGTCACCAGCACATCGGTGGGGTAGAAATACTCCAGCTCTTCCGTCTGGTCGGGCCATCCCAGCGTGGAGAAGGGCCACAGGGCCGAGGAGAACCAGGTGTCCAGGGTGTCCGGATCCTGCGTCAGATGACGGCAGCCACACTTCGGGCAGACCTCGGGCATCTCGCGGGAGACCACGATCTCGCCGCACTCATCGCAGTAATAGGCAGGGATCCGGTGGCCCCACCAGAGCTGCCGGGAAATGCACCAGTCGCGGATATTTTCCAGCCAGTGCATGTAGGTCTTGCCGTAGCTTTCGGGGACAAATTTTAGTTCGCCGGTCTTCAGAGCCTCCATGGCGGGCTTGGCCAGCTCGTCCATGCGGACAAACCACTGTTTCTTCACCATGGGCTCGACGGTCGTCTTGCAGCGGTCATGGGTTCCCACGTTGTGCACATGGTCGACCACCTTCACCAGCAGACCCAGGCGGTCAAGGTCTTCCACCATAACCTTCCGGGCCTCATAGCGATCCATGCCGGCGTATTTGCCGCCGTTTTCGTTAATCGTGGCGTCGTCGTTGAGGATGTTAATCTCCTCGAGGTTATGGCGCTTGCCCACCTCGAAGTCGTTGGGGTCGTGCGCCGGAGTGATCTTCACGCAGCCGGTCCCGAATTCCTTGTCCACATAGGAATCAGCAATCACGGGAATCTGCCGGTCAGTCAGGGGCAGCTCCAGCATCTTGCCGACCAGGTGCGTGTAGCGCTCGTCGTCGGGGTTGACGGCCACCGCCGTATCGCCCAGCAGCGTCTCCGGACGGGTCGTGGCGATCTCCACATAGCCATCCTCGCCCACGATCGGGTACTTGATATGCCAGAAATGGCCGTGCTGCTCCTGATATTCCACCTCAGCGTCCGAGATCGAGGTCTGGCACACAGGGCACCAGTTGATGATCCGGGAGCCCTTATAGATATATCCCTTGTCATAGAGCTTGACGAAGACCTCCTGCACCGCCTGCGAACAGCCCTCGTCCATGGTGAAGCGCTCGCGGTCCCAGTCCGCGGAGGAGCCCAGCTTCTTCAGCTGCGAGACAATGCGGCCGCCGTACTCCTTCTTCCACTCCCAGGCCTTCTCCAGGAAGCCGTCCCGGCCGAGGTCTTCTTTGTCGATGCCTTCTTCCTTCAGCTTGGCGATGATCTTCACCTCGGTGGCGATGCTGGCATGGTCCGTGCCGGGCTGCCACAGCGCGGAATACCCCTGCATCCGCTTGTAACGGATCAGGATATCCTGCATCGTGTTGTCCAGAGCGTGCCCCATGTGGAGCTGCCCGGTGATGTTGGGCGGCGGCATGACGATGGTGAAAGGCTTCTTCGACTTATCCACCTTCGCGGAGAAATACTTCTTATTCAGCCATTTCTCATACAGACGATCTTCAATCTCTTTGGGATTGTAGGTCTTGCTCAGTTCCTTTGACATTGGTTCCTCCTTGATGCGGGTCCGCGTAATCAAAACAAAAGCCCTTCACGCTCTTCCGAGCGCAAAGGGCGAACTTCTCCGCGGTACCACCTTGATTTGTCACTTGACTCCCTTAACGCGGGCGACGTGAACCGCTGACAGAGTTTTCCTCCCTCACGGTCCCGGCTCCGGGGCGACCTTCCATCCGTTCCTTCCCTGGACAGCCTTTCAGCCAGTGAGCCGTCCTCTCTGACGGGGTACCGGATGTACTCCTCCTCTTCGATGCCTTTTTCAAATCTTTCCCACTAAACGACTCTGCTAAGCTCAGTCATCGCCTATGGCTCGACTTCGCTAAGCGCCGCATGTATACATGAAAGCAACCAATCTACCCGCAGGGCATGCACAGCAAGCGTTCGCCTTCGGCTCCGCTTCTTGGGCTTTCATAGTAACTATAAAAGTCCTTTCGCCGTTTGTCAAGCAGGTTTCCCGGAAAATCCGGCACTTCCGGCGCATTTTCAGTATCCGAAGACGCCCTCCAGGGATTCGTCGTCGTCCACCCAGTCCTGCACGCGGATGGCCCGATACTCATCGTGCGTGTCGCGGATGATGACCTGTTCGATGCCGGCATTGATGATCTGGCGCTTGCACATGGAGCAGCTGGAGGCATTTTTCACATAGCCGCTGCCGTCTGCCTCAACGCCCACCAGATACAGGGTGCTCCCGAGCATCTTGTCCCGGGCCGCCGAAATGATCGCATTGGCCTCCGCATGCACGCTGCGGCAGAGCTCGTAGCGCTCGCCGCGGGGGATCCGCATCTTCTGGCGGATGCACACGCCCAGATCCGTACAGTTCTTCCGCCCGCGGGGGGCTCCTACGTACCCTGTGGAGATTACCTCGTCATTTTTTACGATCACCGCCCCGAACCGACGCCGCAGGCAGGTTCCCCGCTGGGACACCATTTCCGCCAGATCGAGATAATAATTGGTCTTGTCTCTTCGGTTCATGTCTGCCTCCTCGCCGGGATCCTGTCCCTGTTTATCGCGCCATGCGATAAATGGCAGCGACATCCTTCTGATCCAGTTTCTTTACCGTGCCGATGGTGCGCCGTCCGAAGAAGCAGCATTTCTCAGCCAGCTCTTCGATCTGTTCCTCCGTAGGCTGCACGCCCAGCTCCGTCAGACTCGTGGGCATCCCCACGCTGCGGTAATAATCCTCCATCGCTTCAATGCCTGCCAACGCCGCCGCCATGGCGTCCTCCCGCTCGATGTCAAAGACTTCCCGGGCAAATGAAGCGAAGCGCTCCGGCAGTTCGCCGCAGACGTACCGGGCCCAGCTGCCCCAGCTCGCAGCCAGTCCGGCGCCGTGGGCCACATCGAACATCCCGCCCAGTTCATGTTCCAGCTGATGGGAGGCCCAGTCGCCGCCTCCGGTCCCGCAGCCGGTCAGACCGTTGTGCGAGAGGCTGCTGGCCCACATCACCTCGGCCCGGGCCTGGTAATTATCCGGCTCCTCCCGGAGGATCAGCGAATTCTTCATCACCGTCCGGATCAGCGCCGCGCCGATACCATCCGTCAGCGCCAGGTTGTCGCTGCGGTTGAAATAACGCTCCATCGTGTGCATCATGATGTCCGTACAGCCGCACTGCGTCTGGTAATCCGGCAAAGTGCAGGTCAGCTCCGGATTCATCACAGCGAATTTGCAGCGGCAGAGGTCGTCATTGCAGCCGCGCTTCAGCCAGCCCTCCTCGTTTGTGATCACGGAAGAGTCGCTCATCTCACTGCCTGCCGCCGCAATCGTCAGCACCGCGCCCACCGGTGCGCAGGCCGCAGGCTTTCTCGTCTTATCATAGAAATCCCAGACATCGCCTTCATTGGCCAGGCCGTAGCCGATGGCCTTGGCTGAGTCGATGACGCTGCCGCCGCCCACAGCCAGCAGGAAGTCCACGCCCTCCTCAAGACAGAGGCGGATGCCCTCCCGCACCTTCGAGAGCCGCGGATTCGGTACCACGCCGCCCAGCGTCACGTAAGCAAGCCCGGCTTCCTCCAGAGCACCGCAGACCCGCGCCAGCAGTCCCGAGCGCTCAGCGCTGTGACCGCCGTAATGAACCAGCACCTTCGTGCCGCCCTGCTCCCGGATCAGCGCCCCGACCTGAAGCTCGGTGCCCTTCCCGAAGACCACCTTCGTGGGTGTATAATACTGAAAATTCATTGAATTTCTCCTTCGCTCTCTCTTATTTCTCCGCCCATAGGAGGGCGCAGCGCACAGCCTTCTCCCAACCGGCCAGCAAACGTGTTCGTTTCTCTTCCGTCATCTCCCGGCAGAATTCCCGCTCCGGCTGCCAGTTGGCGCAAATCTCTTCCCGATCGCTCCAGTAGCCCACGGCCAGCCCCGCCAGATAGGCGGCTCCCAGCGCCGTCGTCTCCACGCATTGAGGGCGGATGACCCTGGTATCGGCGATGTCCGCCTGAAACTGCATCAGGAAATTGTTGGCGCTAGCGCCGCCGTCCACCCGCAGACTGTTCATCGGAACGCCGGAGTCTTCCACCATGGCCTCGATGACCCGGTTGCTCTGATAGGCGATCGACTCCAGGGTGGCCCGCACGAAATGTTCTCTCTCACAGCCGCGGGTAATCCCCACCACGGTCCCCCGCGCATAGGGGTTCCAGTAGGGCGCGCCCAATCCTGTGAAGGCAGGAACGACATAGACGCCCTCCGTATCTGAGACGGCGGAGGCATATTGCTCCGACTCCGGCGCATTCTGAATGACTCGCATCCCATCCCGCAGCCACTGGATCGCCGCGCCTCCGACAAAGACGCTCCCCTCCAGGGCATACTCCACGGCATCCGTCCCCGCGGCAATGGTCGTCACCAGACCGTTCTTCGAGGCGATGGCCTCCGCGCCTGTGTTCATCAGCAGAAAACAGCCCGTCCCATAGGTATTTTTCACGTCGCCGGGCGTGAAGCAGCACTGGCCGAACAGGGCCGCCTGCTGGTCTCCCGCCGCTCCCGCAATCGGGATTCGCCCGCCCAGGAAGGCGGGATCCGTATAGCCATAGATGCACGAGGAGGGCTTCACCTCCGGCAACATGGACACAGGTATCTGAAAATACTCCAGCAGCTCTTCATCCCAGGCAAGCCGATGAATGTCATAGAGCATCGTGCGGGAAGCATTGGTTCGATCTGTGACGTGGACTGCGCCCTTCGTCAGGTTCCAGATCAGCCATGTCTCCACGGTTCCGAAGAGCAGATCTCCCGCCTCGGCAGCTTCTCTGGCTCCCTCCACATGCTCCAGAATCCAGGATATCTTACTGGCACTGAAATAAGCGTCCGGCACCAGGCCCGTCCGGGCCCGGACTTTCTCTTCCCAGCCGTCAGCTTTCAGCTTTTCAATCCGCTCCGCGGTCCGGCGGCACTGCCAGACGATGGCCGGATAGACCGGCTCCCCTGTATGCCGGTTCCAGACGATCGTCGTCTCCCGCTGGTTGGTGATGCCGATGCCGCGGATCGCCTCCGCCGTCACCCCGGCCAGCGCCATGGCCTCTGTAGCCACCGACAGCTGCGAGGACCAGATCTCCACCGGATTGTGCTCCACCCAGCCCGGCTGCGGATAATACTGGCGGAATTCCTTCTGGGCCATGCTGACAATCTTCCCGCTCCGGTCAAAGAGGATGCAGCGGGAGCTGGTCGTCCCCTGATCCATGGCCATCATGTACTCTCTCATAGAACCCTTCTCCTCCCGGCTCCGTTTATTTCGTTCCGAAGATGCGGTCCCCGGCATCCCCCAGGCCCGGGCAGATATAAGCGTCCGCATTCAGCTCGCGATCCAGGTGTCCCACATAGATCTGCACATCCGGGTGCTCCCGGTGCAGCCGCTCCAGGCCCTCGGGCGCCGCGATGATGCAAAGGAACTTGATCTTCTTCCCGCCGTGCTGCTTGATGAAATTCACGGCAGCCACAGCGGAGCCGCCGGACGCCAGCATGGGATCCGTCACGACGATCGTCCGCTCCTCGATCGGGCTCGGCAGCTTGCAATAATACTCATGCGGTTCATGTGTCTCCTCATCGCGGTAGAGACCGATGTGTCCCACCTTCGCGGTCGGCACCAGATCCAGGATCCCGTTGACCATCCCCAGACCGGCCCGAAGGATCGGCACCACAGCCAGCTTCCGTCCGGCAAGCATCGGCGTCATGCAGGTCTCAATCGGCGTCTCAACCTCTACATCATGCAGCGGCAGGTCGCTCAGCGCCTCAAAGCCCATGAGCATGGCGATCTCCTCCACCAGCGCCCGGAATTCATTGGTTCCAGTGTTCTTGTCACGCAGCCGGGAAATCTTGTGCTGAATCAGCGGATGTGTCAAAATCGTTACGTTCTCCATGTGGTTACCTCGCTTTCGTCGGTACATTTTTCACTGGTCATCCTTCGATACCACAGAATCCCTCAAAAGCTCTCTGCGGATATCCGCGCGCACTTATGCTTTTGAGTTCCTCACTCGTTCCACTATACCACATTCGCCTGTCTCTGCCCAGAAAAAAATCATCTTACAGCTCATCCGTATCCATCACGATCGTCACCGGTCCGTCGTTGACGGAGGCCACCTGCATGATCGCACCGAATTCTCCGTGCTCTACGTGGAATCCGTGTTCCCGGCACAGCTCCATGAATCTCTCAGACATGGGAATCGCCACATCCGGCCCCGCCGCCTTTACAAAGCTGGGACGATTTCCCTTCTTGCAATTGGCAAACAAGGTAAACTGAGAGACCACGAGAATCTCCCCGCCCACACTCGCCAGGTTCCGGTTCATCCGCTCTTCTTCATCTGAGAAGACCCTCAGTGCACAGATCTTATCCGCCAGCCGCTTCGCCTGAGCCTCCGTGTCCTGCGGAGCCACGCCCAGCAGAACCAGAAATCCCTGTCCGATCTGCCCTCTCACTTCTCCCCCGATAGAAACCGAGGCCTCCGTCACTCTTGTTACAACTGCACGCATGATTATCCCCTCCTACACAACCTCTTCCTGATCCAACTAAAGAAATCGCATCATCTGTTGGTATTTTACTCCATCCTTTTCTGAAAACCTCTCTCCAAACCGAAAGAATGAATGCGGCATCCCGGAATAAAAATCAAGCAATTCCGGATGATTCTCGCACTCAAGAAAAACAACTCCGCCACCTATCTGCCGCTGAACATCATCAATAAGAGAAAGTGTCAGATCCATCAGATCTGACCCGGATATTCTTTCGTCAGGCGGTATACTGTAATTTTTGCTGAACTGTGCAATTAAAAAAGCAGATACACTGTAAGCATCCAGTCGCTCATCAAATGTGGCATGACGCATCATCCGTTTCTTATTAGCTTTAGAATTCAAAGCCGCATCACATATCGTAATTGGCTTATGAGTGAGTGTAAAATAACCAACCATTCTTGATTCTTTATCTGTTACAAGATACGTGATCGACATCTTTCGCTTTGAAAACTCAATAGCACTCTTTCTCAGGAAGATTTCAATTTCATCATTTTTAATGCCATCCCGATATTCACAAGAAAAATCGGAGAAAATATCTCTAACAGAATCTTCTCCGATCGATTCAACCAGATCCATGATCCGATAAATATCATACTCGCACATGATTCCCCCTCTTAGCCATTCTGGACCGAATAATTTCCGGATCTCTCTCAGGCGGCTTGAAGGGTACTTTGCCTTCCCAGACTGGCTGTTCTGCAGCCTTATCAAGCGCATCTAAAACCTGCTCAGCCGCTTTTTCATCATTAATAGTAAAATTCTTAAAAATACTTGATGTAGCC
>JAJQDL010000003.1 GCA_021202235.1 Lachnospiraceae bacterium | reverse complement strand
GGCGGCAGCATCAATACCTCGCTCACCAGGACGAGCCAGGAAAAACGGGAAAAGACTGCTTCTGAGACCGGAAGGGCGGCGGAAGCGTGCCTGTTCATTCCATCCGCTCCCTCTGCCGGCCGTTAGTGCTTACTAACTCGTATTGTAACAGATGCGAGAGGCGAAATCAATGCGAAACCTGAACGATTACGCACCAAATTAAACATCACTGGGCGACGACATATCGCAAAGGCGAGCTATCGTGCAAAACTCGTTGTCAGCCGGAGCATTTTTACTCTTTGAGAGTTGGAGAAGAATCTGCGCATTGATATAATAGGATGAGGCTAGCTGTATCTAACCATCTTTTGAGGAAAGCGAGGGAAATCTTATGGAAAAAAAGAAAGATGGTAACCTTAAGAAATCGTAGGCCGATTTTTCTGTGGAAAGAATATTGCAAAGAGGATTTGCGTATGCTATGATATCGGCAGATAAAAGTGAGAGCAACAAATCCATTTGGTCGAAAGAATGAACCCCTAGGCCGTGCAGCCACACAGCCTAGGGGTTCTTCTTCTACAAAAGCCATGATTTTTATACAAGATAAAAATCATTGAGACAGTGCAAAATCATATAACGCCGGTTCTTTCTGTCTCTGGCGCGAAAAGGAGAGATGGTTGCTGAACTTCCCAATCCATGTTATACTCGCACAGAATATGAACGACTGGGAGGAACTGTCTGAGTGGGAAAGAACATATTACTGATCAATGACCTTGCGGGCTACGGCAAGGTGGCGCTTTCTGCAATGATCCCTGTGCTCTCGCACATGGGGCATCATCTGTACAATCTGCCGACCGCTCTGGTGTCGAATACGCTGGACTATGGAAAATTTGATATCCTGGAGACGACAGAGTATATGAGAAATACGATCGCAGTATGGGGTGAACTGGGTTTTCGTTTTGATGCAATCTCCACGGGATTCATCGTTTCGCAGGAACAGGCCAGTCTGGTGGCTTCTTATTGCAAAGAGCAGCAGAAAAGGAATACAAAGATTTTCACGGATCCGATTATGGGTGATGAGGGAAAGCTCTATAATGGGGTCACGGAAATGACGGTAAAACATATGAGAGAGCTGGTCGCCGTCGCGGACTGTATCGTGCCGAATTACACGGAAGCCGTATATCTGGCCGGGATGCCTTATCAGGCGGAAGGAATATCCTGGGAGGATGCGGAAAGACTCATTCAAAGACTTCGGGATACTGGCGCCAGTTCTGTCGTGATCACGAGTGCCAGAGTTGAAGGACAGGATGCTGTGATTGGATATGACAGAGAGGAAGACAGCAAATTCATGATTCCGTTTTCCTATGTGCCGGTCCGTTTCCCGGGAACCGGGGATATCTTTTCTTCGGTTCTTACGGGAAAGGTGCTTGACGGATGCCCTCTGCGGGAAAGTACGGCAAAGGCTATGGATACCGTGCGGGAGCTGATCGTACGAAATCGCGGAAATGAAGATAAATTTAAAGGGATTCCGCTGGAATCCTGTCTGGAGGTGATCTGCTGATGAAAAGACCAGCCATTAAGATCACATTGATCGACAGAAAAGGACCCTGCCCCTGCCATCGCGGTCATCAGGTCGGCGACAGCTTCGATTTTGACAAAGAGAGGGGAGCAATTTGCCCGATGGCCATGCATGTCGCGTTTCCGTATGTAGATATCCTGCGGTATGGCGGAGAGATTTCCGGGCAGGAGAAGGGGACGGCGGTTTTCTGCTGCCCGGATGTGGATACAATCAATGTGTTTCGTATTGAGAAAAAAGAACCCTGAGAGTTCGTTGATTTTTGAAGATGGCCCTCTGGATTGTGCGTCGTACAATCCCGGGGGCCTTTTTCTGAGCTATCATTTCCGGCACCGAAAGAGAGCGGCGGGATAGAGGTGAAAGAACCTACAATATTTTTGCGGGCGATTGTATGATTCAGAGATTGCCTGTCTCTTCAAGCTCTCTGAGCTGCACGCGGAGATCTGCGAGAAGCAAGTCTGTCTCCTCTTGACTCAGCATGAGCAGAAGAAAGAGCAGTGATTTGGCAGAAAAACCGGAGCGTCCCCGTTCCAGATTACTGTAGGAGCGCCAGGAGATGTGAAGCTGTTCGGACATTTCCTCCTGCGTCAGATGGCGGTTACCACGAAGTGTCCGGGCGTATCCGGAGAAAAAAGTGCGGGCAAACTGTTTGTAACTCATTGTAAAATCCTCCCTGTTTCGACAAAATTTTCGAAAATGATTTTAGTCGCGAAGGAGGATGAGTTCTATGAGAAAAACCTCATATGCGATGATTTTTCCGCCGATAAATACAATGAATTTATATAAAAGCAACTATTGGTTTCGCACTGAATCTGCTTTCTGAAAATAGATCAAGTGGAAATTTGCCTGGGAAACAGGATAGTAATTCGCTGCTGCAATGCGAAATACTGTAATAGGCACGATGAAAAATGATTTATCAGGGGACGATCCTTTAAGAAAAACCTGGGAAAGTCTGGTCAAAAAGCTGCATTTGCGGTAAAATAAAAGGTACTTAGCGGCTTCATATTGCCGCAGGAGGATTTTGCAGGGGGAAAAGGCCATGCTGAACATTTACAGGACGGAAAATCAGATATTGCATGAGCTGGAAGAATTTGAGGATGGGATCTGGATCAAGCTGACGGCTCCCACAGAGGAGGAGAGCCAACGGGTGGCGCGGGCATTTAATATTGAATTTGATGATATTCTGGCTGCGTTGGATGAAGAAGAAAGCTCCCGAATCGATCTGGAGGACGGCTATACGTTGATCCTGGTGGATATTCCCACACCGGAGATTCGTCATGATAAGACAGCCTATACGACGATTCCTCTGGGTATTCTTCTGACACAGGATGTCATTATTACCGTTTGTAATGAGAATACCCCTATCCTGAATCATTTTGTGAAACGTCGTGTGAAGGAATTCAGTACGAAGAAAAAGATGCGTTTTGTCTATCAGATCCTTTATCGCACGGCGCTGCTCTATCAGAGTTATCTGCGGGTCATCGACCGGAAGCGTACGGAGATCGAAGAGCGGGTCAATGGTGATATAGAGGACGTGGATCTGATTGACCTTCATGAGCTGGAATCGACGCTGGTGTATTTTGCTACCTCTCTGCGGGCGAATGGTATCGTGCTGGATCGGCTGCAGCGCTATAAGCGACTGCCGCAGTATCCGGAGGATATGGATCTTCTGGAGGATGACATCGTGGAAAATAAACAGGCCATCGAGATGACCGGGATCTACCGGGATATCATCGATGGCACAAGGCAGCTGCTTTCCTCTATTGTAGATAATCGATTGAACAATGTGATGAAATATCTGACGTCCATTACTCTGGTTATGGCTATTCCGACGGTCATCTCAGGTTTGTACGGAATGAATGTTGCCAGCGAGTGGATGCCGCTGGCCAATGTGGCGCACGGCTTTGGCATCATCTGTGTTCTGACGCTGGTGATCTGTGCGATCACGATGCTGATCCTGAGAAAAAAGAAGATGTTGTAGAAAAATGGTGCGGCCGGCAGCCACGGTTTCTGACGGGATTCTCTATGTTTGCTCCAGAACCTGGCTGAACCGGAATATGATTTCCGGTTCTCCTCCGCGGAACCGGCCGACCATGTGATCGTGCTGATTACGAACTGCATAAGCAGTTGTTCTCTGCGAAATCACGGATATATTATAACACGGTTTTTGCAGCCTGAGAAGACTCCGTATGCGGCTGCGTCGTCTCATAGCAGTCAAAGACGGCCAGAAGCATGCGGTACGCCATTTCTTTTTCAGGCACGCTTTTCGTATGGAGGAATTGCAGAATCAGACGATTGATGTTATCATCGCGGTCCTCGACATAATCCGGACGCAGATAGTCCAGTGTGACAGGAAGGCTGGTGGAGAGGTGGGTCATTTTATCTAGCGTGGCGTTCTTTTCGCCGCGCTCAATTTGTCCGATATAGGCCGGGGAGACTTCAACCGTAGCAGCCAGATCAGCCTGTGTCATATTCAGGCGGCAGCGTTCTTCGCGAATTCTTTTTCCGAGATAGGCGTAATTCATCTTGTAATTCCTCCGATTTATGAAAGAATGTGTTGATTTTTGACACAAGATAGCCTAGCAGAGATAGAAATAAAGAAAACCTTCCATTAGTATCGGAAATACTTGCTATTTGTATGATACCAGGATACCAAAGCCATGAATCGAATGTCAGATCACTGCTGTGCAGGAATCTGGCGTCCTTCGTAATCTATGCTGTATTCTCCTCCGGTGTAGATCAGTTCGGAGATGGGGACGATCTCATATCCCTGATCGCGCAAACCAGTGATGACCGAGGCCAATGCGTCGGGTGTGTAGGTGGCGCCGTTGTGCATCAGAATGATGGAGCCGTTCCCCAGATGTTCGTGGGAACAGACCGTGGAAATGATGGAATCCACGCCATAGTCTTTCCAGTCCAGCGAATCCACATCCCACTGAATGCAGTAATAGCCGCAGTCTGCGACGGTGCTTACCAGAGTATCATTGTAGTCGCCGTAGGGCGGACGGAAGAGGGTCATCTCCACACCGGTCAGTTCTTTCACCTTTTCATGGACACTGAGAACCTCCTTGCGGATCTCGTCGGCGGAGAGGGTGCTCATCTGATAATGGTTTTCACTGTGGTTTCCCAGATCGTGGCCCGCCTCTGCGATCGCCTTTACATCGTCGGGATAGCTTTCCACCCAGCCGCCGGTCATGAAAAAGGTGACGGTCACCTCGTTTTCTTTAAGAATATCCAGGATGGTTTGGGTGTCTTCATTGCCCCAGGCAGCATCGAAGCTCAGGGCTACCTTTTTTTCCTCAGTCTGTACACAGTAGATGGGAAGCTCGCGGTTCTGTATGAGGCTGACAGACGTGAGGACGGCAGACAGACTGCTGTCGGAGCGGGAGAGAAGTGCTGCGGCAGTCAAAAGAAGCAGGGACAGCCCGAGGAGGGCGGAAAAGCGCTTACGGATTGGCAGACGGGACATAGAGAGAGAATCCTTGGCTGATTATTGATAAGATATGGAAGATTGCGTGAAAACATGCGGATGAATGCAGGAGAAGTTTCCGCCCGGTATTGTACATCCCCGCATCAGTATATACCTTGGCAAACAGATATTTGCCGGCTTCAATGGTTTCTGTGTCCGTGATCTTCATGTGCGTCTTCCTTCTTAAAACCTGCACTTATCATAGACGAAAAATATGTTTGCAAACAAAGGGGGCAGAGTACCCAAAGCACTCTGCCCCTATGAAGTTATTTCTTCTTCTGTTCTGCTTTCATCTCCAGCGGAGCGTCGGTCTGCGGAGCGATCTTGGCACCGCCCTTGGCAGCCTTCTCATCACGGCCGGCGACGTACTGAAGCAGGCTGATGCACTGGCTGGAATAACCCCACTCATTGTCGTACCAGGCAATGAGCTTGACGAAGGTATCATCCAGCATGATGCCGGCCTTCTCATCGAAGACACAGGTGTTGAAGTTGCCTCTCACGTCCTGGGAGACGATATCATCATGGTTATACTCAATGATTCCTCTCATGTAGGAGTGGCTGGCTTCTTCCACAACGTCGCAAATCTCCGCATAGGTGGCAGGCTTGGCGAGCTGAGCAGTCAGATCAACAACAGACACGTCGTTGGTGGGAACACGGAAGCTCATGCCGGTCATCTTACCCTGCATCTCCGGAATGACCAGACCCACAGCCTTGGCAGCACCGGTGGTGGAAGGAATGATGTTGTTGAAAATGGAACGACCGGTTCTCCAGTCACGTCCGCCGTTGGAGTCAACGGGCTTCTGCTTGGAGGTCGAAGCGTGGATGGTGGACATCAGAGCACGATCGATGCCGAAGTGATCGTTGATTACCTTGGTCAGGGGAGCCAGGCAGTTCGTGGTACAGGAGGCGTTGGAGATGATCGTCATGCTCGGATCATAGGTCTGATGGTTTACGCCGAAGACGAAAGTCGGGAAGCCCTTGTCCTTGCCGGGAGCGGTCAGGATGACCTTCTTTGCGCCGCCCTGGAAATGCTTGGCACAGGTCTCCAGTGTACGGAACGCGCCGGTGGACTCGATGATGTACTCAGTGCCGCAGGAAGCCCAGTCGATCTTGGCCGGATCGGACTCGGAGAAGACCTTGATCTTCTTGCCGTTGATCACGAGCTCTGTGTCAGTGTGGCGAACCTTGCCTTTGAAGCGGGCGAAGACGGAGTCATACTCGAATAGATAGGCCATGCGGTCCAGATCCGCATTTCTCACGTTGATGCCGCATACCTCAATGTCCGTGTCACGCTCTTCGAGGATCCGAAGGATAACACGCGCGATACGTCCAAAACCATTGATACCTACTTTTACTACCATTTTTCTGCTTCTCCTTTGCGAGAGGGGATACCGCCGAAGCGGTATCGTTGAAATAGTCTTTTTACCTACTCATTATAAATGAGAACAGGCGCTAATGCAATTTTAAAGGAAATATATATTGTGATAATTTTCATATAAAAGAACAAAATGAAGAAATTGTCGGACAAAGGGAAGATTATGTTCGTTGCTTTTTGACGGAGAATATGCTATACCTATTGGAATAAAATCCGTGTATATCTTGGGAAAGAGAAGAGGAAAGCCGTATGGAAGGAAAGAGCATGTTCGGGGACATTCGGACGGAGGATGACTGGCAGAGGGCGGAAAAGCGGCTGCGGGCTCTGGCGGGGGAAGAGGAATTTGACAGGGTGGCTGTGATTCCGGTGGAGAAGATCGTCATTCGTCAGGGCTTTCGGATTTACTGCGAAGAAAACAGCTGCGGTAACTACGGTGTTAATTACGGATGTCCGCCGGACTGCGGGACGCCGCAGGAGATGGAGGAACGGGTGCGCTGCTACCGCCGGGCGTTGGTGATGCAGACCCGGATGGAGATGGACGATGTAGAAGATGCGGAGCTGACCCGTGAGATCCGCAGGGAGCACAATCGCAAGGCCAGGGAAGTCGGAGAGCGTCTGGCGGCGGAAGGCCTGTCTGGGCTGCTGCTGCGGCCGGGCCCCTGTTCTGACTGCACCGTCTGTGAGAAGCTCAAGGGGAAGGCGGGTCTGTTCACGCAGAAGCGTACCTCGTGTTTGATGGCATATGGTATAGATGTGACGGCGCTGGCGGAGGCCTGCGGCATGCGGATTGACTGGGACGGAACCTCGGTGTCTTATCTCAGCCTGTTTCTGTACCGGGAAGATAGGGTAGGAACAGAATATGCAGGAGATGGCGCAACGGGAGAGGGGGAATAAAATGGAGACAATGCAGAATCCTGCGGCAGAAGAGAAGGTGATCGTCCCGAAAGACAGCCTGGCGGCCGGCCCGGCGTCCAGTGCGGAGATCGAGCTGAGCCTGCGGAAGAAATTTCACCGGCCGTTGTTCTCTCGTTTTGCGAAGGCTATCAACGAGTATGAATTACTGGCGCCGGGGGACCGGGTGGCGGTCTGTATCTCAGGGGGAAAGGATTCGATGCTGATGGCGAAGCTGTTTCAGGAGCTGCGGCGTCACGACAAATTTCCCTTTGAACTGGTCTTTCTCGTGATGGATCCGGGATACAGTGAGACAAACCGGCGGGCGATCGAGGAGAATGCCCGGATCATGGAGATTCCCATCACTGTGTTTGAATCGGATATCTTCGGCGCGGTATATGACATCGAGAAATCTCCTTGCTATCTGTGCGCCCGGATGCGCCGGGGGCATCTGTACAACCAGGCCCGGGAGCTGGGCTGTAATAAGATCGCCCTGGGGCATCATTACGATGACGTCATCGAGACGATCCTCATGGGGATGCTTTACGGCGGGCAGGTGCAGACGATGATGCCGAAGCTTCACAGCACGAATTTCCCCGGGATGGAGCTGATTCGCCCCATGTATCTGATCCGGGAGGACGACATCTGTCATTGGCGGGATTACAACCGGCTGCATTTTTTGCAGTGCGCTTGCCGTTTCACGGAAGGCCTTGCCGACGGGAAGGGAGAGGGGAATGTTTCCTCCAAACGGCAGGAGGTCAAGAACCTGATCCGCGAGATGAAGAAGACCAATCCTTTTGTGGAGAGCAATATCTTCCGCAGTGTGGAAAATGTGAATCTGGCGACCGTGATCGCCTATAAGAAGGATGGAGTGATGCATCGTTTTACCGATGAGTATGACGGAGAGGAAGGATGAAGGCAGTGAATGAGAACCCGAATGAGAGTTGAACAGAAGACAAATGTAAAGAAGAATGTCAATCGTCTGTTTTTTGTAATGATCGCTCTGGTGCTCCAGGTGGCGTGGATCGTATTTCTGGTACAGGCAGTCAACAAATATTCCACGATTATTTCTCTGGTTACCAGCCTGCTGGCCTTCGGTATTGCTCTGCGGATCTATGTGGGATCTCAGGGGAAATTCTCCGATGCGGCCTTCAAGATGCCATGGATCATCGTGATCTTGGCGCTGCCGGTGCTGGGGCTCAGCCTGTATTTCCTGCTGGGTTATCCCGGGCTTACACGGAAGATGCAGCGCCGCTATGCCCGTGCTCACCGGGAAGTGGCGGAGGACGTGGGACGGGAGGAACTTCCGGAAGGGCTGGAAGAGCAGGATCCATGGCTGGCGGGGCAGGACGGATATCTGTATGCCTACAGGCGATATTCTCTCTATGAAAATACGGATGTGACCTTCTACAGCGAGACGACGGAGGCGTTCGAGGCGCAGCTGGCGGAGCTGGAGAAAGCGGAGCGTTTTATTTTTCTCGAATATCACGCTGTGGAGGAAGCGCAGGCTTTTGAAAGGCTGAAGGATGTGCTGGCGCGCAAGGCGGCGGCCGGTGTGGAGGTGCGCCTGTTTTATGACGATGTGGGGAGCATTACCTTCCTGAAAAATGATTTCGATGAGCGGATGGAAGCGCTGGGGATTCACTGCCGCGTCTTTAACCGACTCATGCCGCGCCTTAATGTGTTCATGAATAACCGCGATCATCGCAAGATCATGGTGATCGACGGACGGGTAGGATTCACCGGAGGCTACAACCTGGCGGATGAGTATTTTAATATCACTCATCCGTATGGATACTGGAAGGATACAGGCATTCGTCTGGAGGGCAACGCAGTCCGCAGTATGACAGGCATATTCCTGGAGATGTGGAATATGGTGGAGCGGACGGATTTCAATTATTCGCTGTATCTGCCGAAATATGAGTATCAAGCCAGAGAAAAGGGATATGTTCTGCCCTACGCCGACGGCCCTCTGACCAGGGAACCGATCGGAGAGAATGTCTATCTGAATCTGATCCACCATGCAAGGCATACCTTGTATATCGGCACGCCGTATCTGATCATCAGTGATGAAATGGCGCGGGCGCTGGGATTGGCAGCCAAGCGGGGCGTGGATGTACGCGTGGTGACACCGGGCATTCCGGATAAAAAGATTGTCTATCAGATGACCCGCTCCTATTATGAGGTGCTGATCCGCAGCGGCGTTCGCATCTATGAGTATACGCCGGGCTTTCTGCATGAGAAGCAGTTTTACTGTGACGGGGAGACGGCTATTGTGGGCACGATCAATCTGGACTTTCGGAGCCTTTGCCATCACTTTGAAAATGCGGTGCTTTTTTCCGGCTTCGAGGCAGTGGAACGGGTGGGAGACGACTTTGCGCAGCTTTTCCAGGTGAGCGAGGAGGTGACCGAGAAATACCGGAGTCCTCGTTCCTCCTTTATGAGTCTAGGCTATTGTATTCTGCGGTTGTTTGCGCCGCTGATGTAAAAGAACACAAGGGTAAAGGGGGAATTCTTCTTTCTTTTCCTGTGCACTCAAAAACCCCGGAAAACGCCTGACGTTTCCCGGGGTTTTTGGTGAGATATTGGTTATTTCGCTGCGGTGGAAGTCTTTTCCGCTGCGGTTTTCGCGTTATCTTCCGTCTTTTTATGCCGGTGCTTCTGTGGTGAAGTCTTACAGCGTGGAGGCGCCGGACAGATCCACAGTCGTCTCGTAGCTGTCCACGGTGATCGTGTACGCGCTGCCGCCGGAGACATAACTGGTGCCGTCGGCGCCGACAATGG
>JAJQDL010000064.1:6967-10084 GCA_021202235.1 Lachnospiraceae bacterium | reverse complement strand
TAAACAAAATTCTTGGAAAATCGGCAATGCCATACGATGATGGAAAGCATGTGATCTTTGTTAATGCGGCGGTGGACGACGGCAGTGAAGTGGCAAAGATGATGCAGTATTTCAAAAAAGCCGATCCGGACGACATGAGCCAGGGAGAATTATCAGAACGGGTACACTATCTGAAGACCGAAAAAGGAGGTTACAAAGAAATGTGCGAAGTGGCAGAAAAGATTTATGAACAGGGAATCGAACAGGGAATCGAGCAGGGCGAGCTGGAGAAGGCAAAAAATATGGCAATCAGCTTGTATGAAGCCGGTGTTGCGGAAGAATTGATCGCCAGAGCAGCAAATGTCAGTGTGAATCTTGTCAGGACATGGCTTGGTATGTCGCTTGCCTGATTAGGAACTTTAATCGAATAAAAATTATCATCCTGCCAGGTTCTTTTCGGCTGTTTACAGTATAGTGCGGGAAAGTGACCTGGCGGGATTTTTTTTCTCATCTTTTCATAAGCTCGCACGTGCAATGTGGACAAAAAGTAATGAAAAAACAGTGACTTTTTGTTTGTGGACATTCGGGGACGCCTCTGGCAAAATAGTATTGTGAAAACAACTGCAAGGCTATATAATCGGAGGAGACAAGGCCTATGAAACAGGAACAGAAGAATCGCATGGAAGCGATCCGGCAGGGCGCGGAGAACATGCGGAAGCTCAATTTGCTGAGCGATACATTCGCTTCGGTCGCGTTACAGGATACAGGAGCCTGCCAGTATGTGGTCCGCAAAATCCTGGGCAGGGATGACATCAGGATCATCGATGTGAAAAGCCAGTACCGTTTGCTGAACCTGACGGCAAAAGACGCGATCCTCGACGCATTTGCCCAGGACAGCACAGGGCGTTTGGTAAACATCGAAATCCAGAGGAGGGACACGAAAGACCATGCGAGGCGCACAAGATATTACGGATCCATGATTGATAAGAGCGTTCTGGACAAGGGCACCAAACATAATGAATTTCCCGATGTGTATATCATCTATATCAGCGAGACGGATCTGTGGCATGGCGGCGAAACGGTGT
Source organism: Lachnospiraceae bacterium (assembly GCA_021202235.1). Taxonomy (GTDB): domain Bacteria; phylum Bacillota; class Clostridia; order Lachnospirales; family Lachnospiraceae; genus UBA3305. The sequence continues at coordinate 9,020 of JAJQDL010000064.1, read as the reverse complement.
ATCCGGTAAACAAAATTCTTGGAAAATCGGCAATGCCATACGATGATGGAAAGCATGTGATTTTTGTCAATGCGGCGGTGGACGACGGCAGTGAAGTTGCAAAGATGATGCAGTACTTCAAGAAGGCAGATCCGGACGATATGAGCCAGGGAGAATTATCAGAACGGGTACACTACTTGAAGACAGAGAAGGGAGGCTACAAAGAAATGTGCGAAGTGGCAGAAAAGATTTATGAACAGGGAATTGAGCAGGGCAAGATGGAGAATGCAAAGAAGATGGCGATTAGTTTGCATGAAGCCGGTGTTGCTGAAGAGCTGATTGCCAAGGCAGCAAATGTCAGTGTGAATCTTGTCAGGACGTGGCTTGGTATGTCTCTTGCCTGATTGTGAAATCTGGAAATGAACAGTGAACATCGGACTGCCGGGTTTATTCCCGACTGTCCCAGTCCAAGCGGCATTCCGGCCCGGCTTCTCTCCGCTGTATGCGGACAGAAGCCGGGCCTTTTTCAGAATAAAATCCCCGTCAATCCGCCACACTATTCCCATCAATCTACAGCAGGAGGGAAGACATGATTCGGGGAAAGGCCAGTATAGAATTCGAGAATCCGCCTCATATCCTGGGGAGCGGGAGTATCGTGGGACAGAAGGAGGGTGAGGGCCCTCTGGGGGCGTTCTTTGACGAGGTCTCAGAGGATCCGTTTTTCGGGCAGGACAGTTGGGAGGCGGCGGAGAGTGCCATGCAGAGGCGGGCGGCGCAGATAGCTATCGAGGCGGCGGGACTGACACGGGAAGAGATTCGTTACAGCTTTGCCGGGGACCTGCTGGGGCAGCTGATTACCACCTCCTTCGGTCTGATCGACCTGCAGCTGCCGCTCTTTGGGCTCTATGGAGCCTGCTCGACGATGGGAGAGGCGCTCTGCCTCGGCGCCATGACGCAGGCGGCAGGCTATGCCGGGCGGGTGCTGTGCCTGGCGTCCAGCCATTTCGCTTCAGCGGAGAAGGAATTCCGTTTTCCGCTCGGATATGGTACACAGAGACCCGAATCGACCACCTGGACGGTGACCGGCTGCGGGGCGATCATCCTCGGAAGCTCGGGAGGAGCCGTGAAGATCACCGGGGTGACGCACTCGAAGATCGAACATCTTGGTGTGAAGTATTCCATGAGTATGGGGGCGGCCATGGCGCCGGCCGCGGCCGATCTGATCATGCAGAACCTGATTGATTTTGATATCACACCGGATTATTATGACTGGATCTACACCGGCGATCTGGGGAAGGTGGGACAGCGGGCGCTCATCGATCTGCTGAAGGAGGAAGGTGTGTGCCTGGAGGGCTTTCACCGCGACTGCGGGATTGAGATCTATGATGCGGCGCAGCAGGACACGCACGCAGGAGGCAGCGGCTGCGGCTGCTCCGCGGTGACACTGTGCGCGCAGATCCTCCCGCGGATGCGGGAGGGACGCTGGAAGCGGATTCTCTTCATCCCCACGGGAGCGCTTTTGTCTACCGTCAGCTTTAATGAGGGTCAGCCGATTCCCGGGATCGCCCACGGGGTGATGCTGGAGAGAGTGTAAGGAGGGCTAGATGGACTATATCAGGGCATTTCTGGTGGGTGGCGTGATCTGTGCTGTGGTACAGATCTTTATGGATAAGACGAAATGGATGCCGGGCCGCATTATGGTGGGACTGGTGGTGCTGGGAACCGTTCTGGGGGCTGTGGGGCTCTATCCGCCCTTCCTGGAGTGGGCCGGCGCCGGGGCGGGAGTTCCGCTTCTCGGATTTGGCAATACGCTGTGGAAGGGCGTGCGCGAAGCCGTGGACACGGACGGTTTCCTGGGGGTATTCACCGGTGGGCTGACTGCTGCCGCGGCCGGAATCTGCGGGGCGCTGGTGTTCGGCTATCTGGCCTCTCTGATCTTTAAGCCGAAGATGAAGGAGTAGCTGTGCCTGAAGAAAAAGAGGGCCGACAGGTGCATATGCACCTGTGGGCTCTGTGCAGGTCGGGGATACTGATTCTTATTCGTTATTCTCCGGAGCGGCTTCGCCCTCGGTGT
>JAJQDL010000064.1:0-6957 GCA_021202235.1 Lachnospiraceae bacterium | reverse complement strand
GACGCCCCCTCCCCGCCGGTGTCGGTTGCCCCGCTGTCCTCGGCGCCGCCGCCGGAGGCATCCTCTCCGGCGTCCGGATTCTCTCCTTCTGTTGTCTCCTCCTCGGTGGTCTCTGCCTCGGTGGGAGCCGACTTATGGACGGAACAGCTCTGTCTGGCGCTGGAAGAAAGGGTGTAGTTGTTATCATCGGTGGTACCGGTGGTCTCTTCAGGCAGCTTGATGTAGACGCGGTTGACGACGCTCGGGCAGTATTGCGTGGGCTTCTGGCCGCTCGTGCTGCAGACCTGATAAGTGTAGTGAACGTCGCAGGTCTCTGTGGGTTGGGTGCCGTCCACGAAATATTCCGTGTAGACCATCCCGCTGCGGCTGTCCGCGGTGCAGACACCGGATTTGGCGATCTTGCCGGATTTGGCGCAGATCTGAACCTCGACGATTCCGTCCGGGACCTCGAAGCCGATGTCCTCCAGATTCTCCAGCTCGTCCACCCGATCCATGATCTTCTTCCAGATGACCTTGTGGTAGGAGGAGCTTTCATTGGTGGACATGGAGGAGTTGTCGTCGAAGCCGCTCCAGATGCCCATCGTGTAATAGGGGGTATACCCCACGAACCACAGGTCGGTGCTGCCGGTAGAGGTTCCGCTCTTGCCGGCGGCGGACATGCCGTCGAGGGCGGCTGCCGTACTGGTCGAGCCGTGCAGGCCGTAGAGGGAGGAGGACTCCAGGGAGTCCGCCATGGCATCGGTCAGGAGAAACGCGGTCGTCTCTTTGATGACCTGCTCGGTCTCCGGTTCGTTGTCGATGAGAACATTTCCCTCGCTATCCAGAATCTTCGTGTAGAAAATGGGCTCAGTGTAGGTGCCGCTGTTGGCGATGGCCGCATAGGCGGCGGTCAGCTGCAGGTTGGTGACACCGTCGGTCAGTCCGCCCAGCGCCAGGGAGGCGGAGATATCTGTGTAGACCTGTCCGTTGATCTCTTTGGACTCATAGAGTGTATTGAAACCGAAGTTCAGGGCATATTCAAATCCCAGTTCGGGGGTCACTGTCTCTACCAGACACTTTACCGCAACGATGTTCATGGAGTAGACGATCGCCTGACGGATGTTGGAGTAGCCCACATAGGAGTCGCCCCACCAGTTCCGGAAGCTTTTTCCCGTGGAGGTGTCCGTGAAGGGCTCGTCGTAGTAGACGCTGGCCAGCGTCTGGTCACAGGCATCCAGCGCCGGAGCGAAGGCCGCCAGCACCTTGAAGGTGGAGCCGGGGGAGCGTCTCGTGCTGGTGGCCCGGTTCAGTGACAGGCTGGTGGTCTTCTCGCCGCGGCCTCCGCTGATTGCCTTGACGTAGCCGGTGGACTGTTCCATCAGTACGACGGAGGTCTGCGGCTGGAGCGTGTAGGAGATGGTGTCTGTGAGGATCTCGTCGCCGCTTTCCAGCGTCGCCTCCTTAAAGGCATCCACCAGCTCTTGGATCTCCTCCTGCGTATCAAAGTTCATGGAGGACTTGCCGCAGTAGGCCTGGACGTCATCCTCCGTGTAATACACGGTTCCGCCGTCCCGGGATACATTCAGCGTATAGGAGAAGGAATATTTGTTGTCGACGGCTGTGTAATTGTCCGGGTCGGACACTTCTTCATCGACGATAGCCTGGATGTCGGAATCCTGGGTCGTATAGATCTGCAGGCCGCCGCTGTAGAGCAGGGTCGTGGCCTGTGCCTCGGTGTAACCGCATTTTGTCTGGAGATCCTCGATGACCTCCGTGATCAGGCGGTCCACGAAATAGGAGTAGGGCGAGTCGTCGGTCTCCTCGTATTTGCTGTTGACCTCCTGGATACGCTCATAGACAGGATCAGCCAGGGCTTCTTCCCGCTCCGCAGCGGTGATGTAGCCCTGTTCCTCCATATATTGAAGAATGATTTCCCGCTTTTCCGCGTTAGCCTCGGGGTGTGTGATGGGATTATAGCCGGAAGGGTTCTGGGTGATGCCGGCGATGACCGCGCATTCCGACAGGGTGAGCTCGGTGCGCTCTTTATCGAAGTACAGCTTTGCGGCGGTCGTACCCGCCAGGCGCAAGGCACAAAGGTTGATGGTATTGAGATAATTGATCATGATGTCTTCCTTGGACATCACCTTCTCCAGTTCGACGGCCAGATACTGTTCCTGCACCTTGCGGACGATCTTGGCGCCCAGACTGGACTCCGCGCCGCCGTCGAAGACATTGTTTTTGATGAGCTGCTGTGTGATGGTGCTGGCGCCCTGTGTACTGGTGAAGCCGCTCTGAACGCCCAGCACGGCGGCTCGCAGCAGGCCGCGGATATCTACGCCGCTGTGTGTCCAGAATCGTGAGTCCTCGATGGCCACGAAGGCGTTGACAAGGTCTTCGGGAACTTCGTCGTAGGTCACCGGATCCCGGTTGGAGCCGGAGGTGACCAGCGTCTCGATGAGAGTGCCGTCGGAATCATAGATCTCGGTGGAGATGCCCTGCGGTGTCACGTCGATGGTGCCGATGTCCGGCGCCTCGGCGATAATGCCGCGGACGATGCCGTACAGGCCGGCCGTCCCCACGATGGCAATAAAGAGGACCACAAAAAGAACCACCTTCACAACAGTCAGGATGGATTTGCTGCGGATCTTTTTGCGGTCGGACTGAATGGCATGGAGCTGTTTCCTCACGCCATCTTTTCCAAAATTCATAGTGTATCCTCCAGAGGGCAGTGCCTGCGCGACAGCGCGGAGCAGCTGACGTTCATTCTTGGTGATGTCCGCGATAATGGACATGTCCATTTAATCAGTATACCAGATAAATCATGATAAATAAAGGGGAAAGCTGCCAAAACCCACGAATCTTAGAAAAAACATCGATTTTTAAGGCCAAATGTCGCTATTTTCGACAGAAATCAGGGAAAAAGTGGGGAATGAAAGGCGGAGGGAGCATTTGACAGTAGCCAAAAAACGCTTTTTCTGCTAGACTGAGTGCAGTGAACGGGAAGGAGAGGCGCGTATGGAGGAGACGGTGAAAATTGTGTATGAGGGCGGTCAGGGGGAGGTCGTGGAGAAGAAATCCCGCTTTCTGGCGGATGTGACGGCCGTGGACAGTGAAGAAGAGGCGGCGGTCTTCGTGGAATTCATCCGGAAGAAATACTGGGACGCCAGGCATCATTGCTCCGCCTATGTGCTGGGGGAGCGCAGTGAGATCAGCCGCTGCAGCGACGACGGGGAACCCTCCGGGACGGCCGGGCGGCCGATTCTGGACGTACTGCTGGGGGCCGGTGTCCGCAATGCCTGTATCGTGGTGACGCGCTACTTCGGCGGGACGCTGCTGGGGACCGGCGGTCTGGTGCGTGCCTATGGCCGGGCGGCCCGGGAGGGGCTCGCAGCCAGTATCGTGCTGGAACAGATCAATGGGAAGCGGCTGCGGCTGACCTGTGATTACAACAGTCTGGGGAAGATTCAGTACCTGGCCGGGAACCGGGGACTGCGGGCGCTGGAAAGCGAGTACGCCGATGCAGTGTCTCTGACCTACCTGCTCCCCGCGGCGGAGGCGGAGCGTTTCGCCGCAGAGGTCACCGATGCCACGAGCGGCCGCGCAGGCATCGAGGATCTGGGGGAGCAGCGATATGCGGTGCTGGACCGGGAACTTATTCTTTTGTAAAAAAGCTGCCCGACGGGGATGTGATCGTCCCGTCGGGCAGTATTTTGTCATTGAACCTGTTTTTCAGCCTTCGCCTCGGCGATCAGTGCGCCGGGCGCGCCCTTGGTCATCCGTTTCTCCACGCAGGTCTTCAGGCTGATGGCTTCATAAATATCCTGCTGGAAGACCGGACAGATGGCCTGATAGTCCTCCAGGGGAAGCTCATCCAGAGAGACGCCCTTTTCCAGGCAGACCAGGACCAGCTGCCCGATGATGCCGTGGGCGTCGCGGAAAGGAACGCCGTGGTTTACCAGATAGTCGGCGGCGTCGGTAGCGTTGGTGAAGCCGCCGCGGGCGCTGCGCTCCATTGCAGGCTTGTTGAAGCGCAGAGTGGCGAGCATGCCGTTAAAGAGGGAGAGGCAGGATTCTACGGTATCGATGGCGTCGAAAGCGCCTTCCTTGTCCTCCTGCATATCTTTGTTATAGGCCAGAGGCAGGCTCTTCATCGTCGTCAGCAGTCCCATCAGCGCCCCGTAGACACGGCCGGTCTTACCGCGGACCAGCTCGGCGATGTCGGGGTTCTTTTTCTGCGGCATGATGCTGCTGCCGGTGCTGTAGCCGTCGTCGATCTCCACGAACTGGTATTCGTTGGAATTCCAGCAGATAATCTCCTCACAGAAACGGCTCAGATGCATCATGATCAGGGAGAGTGCGCTGAGCAGCTCGATCAGGTAATCACGGTCTGAAACCGAATCCATGCTGTTGGCCGTGGCGCAGCGGAAGCCCAGCAGTCCGGCGGTATACTCTCGGTCCAGCGGATAGGTCGTCCCGGCCAGAGCGCCGGCGCCCAGCGGGCATTCATTCATCCGCTCCCGCAGATCGTGCAGGCGGGAGAGGTCCCGGCCGAACATTTCATGGTACGCACCCAGATGGTGCGCCAGCGTGGTAGGCTGAGCCTTCTGCATGTGCGTGAAGCCGGGCATATAAGTCTCCAGGTTTTCTTCCATCCGCCGCTTCAGCGTGGCGCGCAGGTCTTTGACCAGCCCCGTCAGGACCGGGATCTCATCCCTGACATACAGGCGCATATCCAGCGCCACCTGATCGTTGCGGCTGCGGCCGGTATGGAGCTTCTTCCCCACATCGCCGATGCGTTCGATGAGCAGCGCTTCCACGAAGCTGTGGATGTCCTCATACTGCGGATCGAAGTCGAGCTTTCCGGCGGTCAGGTCGTTAAGGATCCCCTGCAGGCCCGCCTGAATCTGTTCTTTTTCTTCCTCAGTGAGAATTCCCTGCTTCGCCAGCATCTCGACATGCGCCAGGCTTCCTGTGATGTCCTGTCGGAAGAGCCGGCGGTCGAAGGACAGGGACTCGTTAAACGCAAAGGCCAGATCGTCTGTTTTCTTGGTGAATCTTCCACCCCATAATTTCATGGTAAATATCTCCTTGTATTATCGTATAGTGTATAGTTTAAACGGAGTATTCTTCCGGCGTCTCGGCCGGCGGCTCCAGATACTCGTCATCCTCCAGCAGAATCTCGGCGATCTCATCGTCGGTCAGAGGAGCTTCCTCCGGAGAGGATGTCCTGACGGGCGTGGGCCAGGTCTCCTCCGTGAGAGGAGCGCTGTCTCTTTCCGTCGGCGTGTCCTCCGAATCCGTCTCCTGCGCCGCATATTTCGCGGCCGCGGCCGCCAGGCGGGCAGCACGCTCCTGTCTCCGGCGCTGCTGCCGCAGCCGTCGGTTCCTCCGGGACAGGAGGAGCAGCACGGCCAGGAAGACCAGGATTGCCAGAGAGACCAGGGAGATGACGGCTCCTGTGGTCAGCCCCACGACATGGTAGTGCAGTGAAATTGTATGTGTTCCCGCCGTCAGATTCAGAGACAGGAAGGTGTCCGCGAAGGCGGCGGTCTCCACTTCCTCGCCGTCCACAGTCACGATCCAGCCCTCATCGTAGGGGATAGAGAGGAAGAGGGCGCCGTCTTCCGTGGCGGTGACGGTGCCGGTAAGGCTGGTCTCGGTCAGCGAGTTCGTGCAGGACTCGACCTGGAAGCTCTGCTCGCTCATACGGTTATACCAGTCGATGAAGACCTCGTCGTCGAAGAGATAGACGGTGGCATCCAGCGTCAGTCCCTCGTCGGAGCTCAGCGAGATGACATCCCCGACTTCGCAGACGCCCAGATCCAGGAGATAGCCGCGGTCCACGTTGGAGAAGCTCTTCGTGGAAGAATTCACGTAGGCGGTGACATCCTCCACGTCGTCATTTGCCACATAGACGTAGATATGACCGGCCTCTGTCACTTCAAGAGAAAGGGAGGAGCCGGAGCTCTCGGCGATCTCGTTCAGTACGTTGCCGCTGCCGGTCGTCAGGTTGACCAGAGCGTGCTGCGCCGCGGCCGGATCGCCGGAATAGTAAGAGAAATAGTCGCTGACGTCGTCTGCGATCATGAAGCCCACATTCAGCGTGTACAGATTCTCATACAGGTAGGTCGTATCCTCCCAGCCGATGCATTCATAGAGTTCACTGTCCTCCAGTTGTGTGGTGGACAGCTGATAACGCACTGACAGCAGCGAAGCCATCAGAGGCGTGGCGCCGGTGAAGCTGTAGGCGTTGGTATTTCCTTCCATGCCGAAGATCGTGTAGAAATCACTGACGGCGGCCTGGGTGGTGGAAGAGAAGATGGAGGCCGACTGGTAGCCGACCCAGGCTCCGTCGTTTTTCGTGCGGCGGCTGACCTTCTCCACCCGGTAGAAGCCGCTGGTGTCGTCCGCCTCCGCCTGCTCCAGCAGCGTCTGGTAGTTTTCCGTGTTGCTCCAGTAGTCGGTCCGGCTGGTGGTGGTGACGCTGGTTGAGGCCATGTTGATGCCGGTTTCCGCCGCGACCAGGGCCAGAGACAGGTTCAGCGCGGTTGTAGGGGCCTGTCTGTCTGACCGCCACATGTAAGCGATCAGGGCATACAGGGCCACGAAGAGCAGCGTCAGATAATAGACATAGTAATCAAACTCGTCCGCGGTGACGACCACCTGGCAGATGAGGATGAAAGCCATGACGCCGCAGAAGATGCCCGCGATCTGTTCTTTCCGCAGCTGCTTCAGGCCGCGGAAGCCCTCGAAGCACATCGTGAGAAGCAGGATCGTATAGAGGAAGGACTGGCGGCAGGGCAGGCTGTTGGGGTAGTGCATCCCGTGCCAGATATAGTTGGGAATGTTCAGGCTGAAGCTCAGGAGCATCACCATCAGCAGCGTGCTCTTGACGATCTTCTGCCTGGCCGGAATTTCCTTATTTAAAATGTAGGAGTGGAGGAGTGGCAGGCGGACTAGGCGGTTGTAGAGGTGGGG
>JAJQDL010000158.1 GCA_021202235.1 Lachnospiraceae bacterium | reverse complement strand
CGGTTGGCCGGACCCCCTGGTACTCGAGGGCGTCGTCCTGCCCACCACTGGGAGCAGCCCGTCCTCAAGCTCGATCACCGGCTTTCCCTGCTCGTAGCGGTCATGATAGATCTTCCCGCCTACATGCACCTGCACGTCCATATAGGCCGACAGCGCATTGACGACCGAAGAACCCACGCCATGCAGACCGCCGGAGACCTTGTAAGCGCCTGCGTCGAACTTGCCGCCTGCATGAAGCGTCGTATAGATCACACGCTCCGCCGAGACGCCCATCTTGTGCATGTCCACCGGCACGCCCCGGCCATCGTCACGCACCTCCGCGGAGCCGTCGGCCCGCAGAGCCACCTCGATGTTCTGACAGAACCCTGCCAGGTGCTCATCCACCGCATTGTCCACGATCTCGTAGACCAGATGGTTGATGCCCTTGGTTCCCACACTTCCTATATACATGCCGGGACGGCGGCGCACCGCCTCCAATCCCTCCAGCACAGTAATCGAATCGGCATTGTAGCTTGAAACTGCCATGTATTCACACTCCGTATCTCCATGTTTCTGAGCGACTCTGCTAAGCTCTACCCGAAGGGCATGCACAGCAAGCCATCGCCTGCGGCTCGACTTCGCTAAGCGCCGCATGCATACATGAAAGCAGCCAATCAGCGTTCGCCTTCGGCAGCTGTGCATAAGTTCGACTACGGAAATCGCAGATTTCCCGTCTCACTTATCCGCTTCTTGGGCTTTCATAGTAAAATTACACTCTGCTATCTTAGCAACTTTTTCTTATTCTGGCAAGGGATTCTCTGTCATCGTGACGGCAGACACTGAAAACGGATTCCGCCACAACTGAAAAAAGCACCTATCCGAAAGATAGATGCTTGAATCTTACGAATACTTCTTACTCTTCAACGGTTTCGCTCAACTGTCTGCGGATATCACAGGCCGAGGTCTCATTTCATTTCTGCTTCATTTTCATCAACAAGCGCCCTAATGAATAAATACATAACGACCTTTTCCCTTGCCTTTTACTTCCCTGACCACTCCCATTCCACGAAGTTTCCTAAGAATTTCTCTTGCAGTCGACGGTGAACACTCAATAATTTGAACGATATCAGAAGTTCCGAAAACCTGTCCTTTTTCAATTGAATGACAAATCTGATCAATTTTACTCTTCGTGGATTCACCAAAATTATTCTTTTCAATCGCCAAATTTATCATTTTTGTTATCCGAGGATCGTATGCAATCGCCGAATCGCCGCCCTCAATCGCCGGATCGCTGTCCTCAATCGCCGGATCGCTGTCCTCAATCGCCAAGTCGCCACTTTTTCCCGCGGAATCATCCGACGCGCCTGTAATCAAAGGAACTGTCAACCGAAAAACATCTCCCTCTTCTAAATCCGGTTCTCCGCCAGAATAAATTTTCGTGAATTTATACAGATTTCTAACACCCGATCCCAAACCATCGGCATATCCTATATTTATAAAGAATTTGGCCAATATAGGATTTTTCGGATACGGCGTGAAATCTTCTAATTCCAATTTTCCAATGCGCTGTGAACGATTCCAGTTCTCTGTATATATGCGGTCTTTTTCAATAATCAATTTGGCGGGGAAAGCACTCCCAAAATCACGATGCACCAAAATATTGCTCACGATCTCCCTTGCAATCGCATTCCGCACACTCATATTAACATTGTCGATCAGGAAAAACCTGTCATCTGTGTGCTTGGAAATAAACTGCATCAAAATATCATAGCTTTCCATCAGATTGTTTTCTACAATCAGCCTGTCATCATACCGATCCAGATTTTTTACTCGATATATCGCATCCGTCTTATAGCCCGGCACACAGGACTGAATAACCTCTTTCTTTCCAAAAAGCAATATGCAGGCCATATTAAGCCCTTTTTCCCCGGTCACTCGATTCTTCTCGTACAAACCGGCACTTCTCAGCAGCTCCATATCATCCATGTCCTTCCAGGGATGATTCTTGTCCCGATTGACCGCCATCTTTCGTGCTTTCCCAATAAGGTCGACACTTAAATCTTCTCTTTCTGCATAAGGGAAAATTTTTCTTTCAATATATGTGGAAGATTTTCGATTAGAAATACTGGCAACCAGATCAGCAGATGTAGAGACATCTTGATCTGCATCTTCATTACGATCAAATATCTTTTTATCACAAAATTCTATCTGCGAACTGACTGGCACATATACCCAAAGCACAATCTTCCCATCGTATTCCATTTCTTCTAAGTTCAAATAAAGGGAAGGATATATCTTTTGCGGATTGTTCAGCATATTTACAAAATTTTTCTTCATGTCAGTCACGCATCTGGGATTGACACCTATTACTACACCCTGGCCACCGACTTCCCGAACCCCCAACAGAATGTATCCACCATAACGATTGGAAAAAGAGCAGACGGTTTCAAATACGCTGTTGTTCAGACCATTTACACATTCCTTAAATTCTACGGTAAAGCCTTCACCCTCGCTTAACATTAATTCCATCTTTTCCCGTGTCATGTCTTCCTCCTAACGTAAAACATCTGTTTGCAGGCAATTTTATATTAGTATAACACAATTACGGGCAGTATTTCCATCGATATCAATAGAATATTCCTCCAAACTCCAAAGGAAAAAATCAGATTTCATTTGACGATGTTGATCACTACCAAATTTATGCTTGTAAAACTCAGTATCAATAGTCAATAAACATCTTACGCCCTCTATCGCACTTATTTACTTCCTTATGCGCAAAATGAGCCGATCAGGTATCGTCCCAATCGGCTCACAGGCTCTGATCTGATTTAATCCGAAGTCCTTTCAGTCCTCTTATGCGTTCCTCAAAAACGCCTCATATCCCTTCCTGGCCTCGTAAATATCCGCCTTGCTGGCGATCTCCCAAGGGGCATGCATGCTGAGGATGGCGATGCCGCTGTCGATGACGTTCATGCCGTAGTTGGCGGATATGTAGGCGATGGTGCCGCCGCCGCCCTGATCCACCTTGCCGAGCTCTGCGGTCTGCCAGGCCACCCCGGCCTCGTCCATCACGCGCCGCATGGAGGCCATGTACTCAGCGGAAGCGTCGTTGGAACCACTCTTGCCGCGGGAACCGGTGTATTTGTTGAAGACCAGCCCCCGGCCGAAATAGGCCGCGTTCTTCTTCTCACTGACGGAGGCATAGTTGGGATCAAACGCCGCGCTGACATCCGAAGAGAGCGTATTGGAGACAGCCAGCGCCCGACGCACTGCCAGTTCAGAATACTGTCCCAGGCAGTTCATGATCTCCGCCACGGTGTTCTCAAAGAACCGGGAGTGCATACCGGTCGCACCCACGCTGCCGATCTCTTCCTTATCTACCAGCAGGCACACGGCCGTTGTCTCCGGATCCTCGATCGCCAGCTGTGCCGCCAGAGAGGTATAGGCACAGATCCGGTCATCCTGTCCATAAGCAAGGATCATGCTGCGATCGAAGCCCAGGTCGCGGGCTGCTCCGGCAGGCACCACTTCGATCTCGGCGGAAAGGAAGTCCTCCTCTTCCATGCCGTATTTTTCTTCAAGAAGCCTGAGAACGTTCGCCTTGACCGCTTCCTTCTCTTTTTCTTTCTCCGTATTGGCCAACGGCTCGCTGCCGACCAGAACATTGAGATCTTCCCCGGCGATGAATGTGCTGGCCTTCTTCGCCATCTGATCGGCGCCCAGATGCGGCAGCAGATCGCTGATGCAGAACACCGGATCGGAAGCATCTTCCCCCAGAACGATGTTCTCCACAGTGCCGTCCTTTTTCGCGATCACACCGTGCAGCGCCAAAGGCAGCGCCACCCACTGATATTTCTTGATGCCGCCATAATAATGCGTATCCAGAAGCGCCTGGCCCTCGTCCTCATAGAGAGGATTCTGCTTCAGATCGAGGCGCGGTGAATCAATATGCGCCCCGAGAATATTCATACCCTTTTCAAAAGGCTTCCTGCCGATGTGAAAAAGCGCGATCGCCTTACCCATGCAGGTGGCGTACACCTTATCTCCGGGCTGCAGCGTGCGCTTCTCCTCGATCACGGTATCCAGAGAAACATACCCGGCCGCCTCTGCCTGGCGCACCGACTCCTGCACACACTCACGCTCCGTCTTCCCTCTGTCAAGAAACGCTTTATAATCCTCCGACAGAGCGTTCAGTTCCTTCCTCTGCTCCTCCGTATAGGTGAGCCACGCATCTTTTCTCTCCATATGTAAACCTCCTTGATATTGGCCGTATGGCCATCACGGATCCCCTGCGGGACCTCCTTGATATTGGCCGTATGACCATCACGGATCCCCTGCGGGACCTCCTTGATAACAAAAACCCTCTCCTTGGAGAGGGTTCGCATATCTGACGGATTATACGCGGGACAGGTACTCCCCGGTTCTGGTGTCGATCTTGATCTTCTCTCCCTGGTTCACAAAGAGGGGGACCATGACCTGAGCTCCGGTCTCCACGGTGGCCGGCTTGCTGGCGCCCGTTGCGGTGTCACCCTTAAAGCCGGGCTCGGTGTCGGTGATTTCCAGCTCCACGAAGAGCGGAGGCTCCACGGAGAACACATCTCCCTTGTGGGAACACACCTTCACCATCTCGTTCTCTTTGACAAACTTCAGCGCATTACCGATCTGATCCTGACTCAACGCGATCTGATCATACGTGTTCACATCCATGAAATAGAACAGATCTCCGTCGCTGTACAGATACTGCATATCGTTGCGGTCGATCCGTGCTTCCTCGAACTTCTCTGTCGGGCGGAAGGTCTTCTCAACCACGCCGCCGCTGATGATATTCTTCAGCTTCGTGCGCACAAACGCCGCGCCCTTGCCGGGCTTCACATGCTGAAACTCAATGATCTGATAAATATTCTTCTCATACTCGATCGTAATGCCGTTCCGAAAATCACCTGCTGAAACCATTTCCATGTCCTCCTTATTACTGGCCGTATGGCCATCACGGATCCCCTTGCGGGACCTCCTTATTATTGGCCGTATGGCCATCACAGATCCCTTTATGAGACCTCCCTGTTCCTGGCCAAATAGCCATCACGCCAAATTCAAATGTCCATGCGCCATTACGCATAAATGTGCCCTGGCGCACGGACGCTTGTCAGGGCTTACTACTGTATTCTACCCTACCACTGTCTATTTTTCAACCATTTTTTCATGAGGACATGGGCTTTTTTCGATTTTCCTTCATATTTCGGATAATTTCATCCTGCATTGCTTTTCAATATTGTTTACGATTTCTTTCCGGGGCATGCCCGTTGTTTCTTGCATTGAGCCGCTTTATATGTTATATTTAGTTCAGTCGGAATTGATTCAAATTGTTCTGAATCAATTTCAACTGAATTAGAAAGTTAAAATATCCTGGCTGCTACAATTTTCAGGAAAGGACCTAATCATGTTTATCGGAAGGGAAAAAGAACTGACCAGTTTATCAAACCTCTATCACAAAGACGGATTCGGAATGACAGTGATTTACGGCCGACGTCGCATCGGAAAATCTACTTTGATCAGTGAATTTATCAAAGATAAAAAAGCCATTTTCTACACGGCCACGAAAGTCGGGAAGGACCGTAATCTTGAATTATTTTCCAAACGTGTGGCAGCTGTTCTGGATCCGACTCTTATGAATGTCTCATTTCCGACTCTTGAATCCATTTTTGACTTTATAAGCCACAAACTCGACTCAGAGAAACTGATTCTAGTGATCGATGAGCTGCCCTATTGGGCGGAAAAGGATGAAGCGCTCCTGTCTGTCCTCCAGAAATATATTGATACCGAGTGGATTGCCAGAAATATGATGATCATACTGTGCGGTTCTGCCTTAAGTTTTATGGAAATTAAAGTTTTAAGCGAAAAGAGCCCCTTATTCGGAAGGCGTGATTCTCAGATCAAATTAGAAGCATTTAGCTATAAAGAATCTGCGCTTTTCGTACCGGATTACTCTTTCGAGGACAAAGCCATCTGCTATGGCATCACCGGCGGTGTTGCAAAATATCTTTCTATGATCACTCCGGAAATAAGTCTTGATGAGAATATTAAAAAACTTTATTTTCACACAGACGGATACCTGTATGATGAAGCACGCAACCTGCTTACGCAGGAATTTACCGACGTCACTCTGGTGAACAATGTACTGGAACAGCTCGCATCCGGCGTGAATACAGTAAATACCATTGCACAGAAAATCGGTGAAAACCTGTCAACGATTCTCTACTCACTTGACAAATTGATCCGGATTGGTCTGGTACAGAAGAAAAAATGTATCACAGAAGAAAAAAACAAAAAGAAAGTCCAGTATGTTTTAAAAGACCATATGTTTAAATTCTGGTATGCGTTTATTCCCAATGCCACAAGTGTCATCGAGATGGGGCAGGGTGATCTTTACTATGATAAAATTGTCCAACCGAATCTCCATGCTTTTATGGGAAGTGTTTTTGAAGACATGTGCAGAACCTTTACGCTCGAGCAGGGAATTCAGGGCGCCTTCGGAAACTTCATGACGAATGTCGGAACGTGGTGGGGGACTGAAACGCTGTATTCTACATCCGGTAAATATCAGCAATCCGCCGATATTGATGTCGTCGGAATTTCTGATATCGATAAAACCGTTGTACTTGGAGAATGCAAATTTAAGAATGAAAAAACAGATAAAAACGTGTATGACATTTTACTTCGGCGCTCGGCTGCAATCAACGCAAAATATCGTGTGATAAAATATCTTTTTTTCTCCCTGAGCGGCTATACGGAATGGGTTCAGTCTGTCAATCATGATGACATCATTCTCCTTACACTTGACGATCTGTATCGATCAGACCTGAGAAGCTGATCGCACCGAATGAAAGAACGGCTCTCCCGTCATGAAAAAGATCCGGCAGGCCGACAGCTGTTCATGCCCTCCTGCCGGATTTTTTCATAATCATCTTTCAGAATTTATTTCAGCAGCTCCCACATCTGGTTAACAACCGCCACGGGAATCTGACCGGGGGCGCTGGCTGCCTGCCCTACGACGAAGCTCATGTCGGAGCCGTACAGGTCGCCGATTACACGGGAGATCTTACCGACATCGCCCATGGACATGGTGATCATCGGCTGATCCACCGCCTCGGTGCGGGCCCGGTAGGTGGCGCGCATCAGCGTCAGAACATCATCAAAATCCTTCGGCATGACGGCCAGCTTGGGAAGATCCGCGCCCAGGTTCTTCTCCTCCACCAGCTTGCTGTAGATGAAGTCCTCCGAAGGGGTGGACTGGAAGTTGTGGAAGGAAAGGATCAGTTTCGCATTGTTCGCCACGGTCAGAGCCTTCACCTCGGCGATGAATTCCTTCTCGTTGCAGGCCTCGATATCGATGATATCCGCGCAGCCGGTCTCCAGCGCTGCCCGAATGGTCGCCAGCCGGACATCCTGCGGATACTCTTTCGCGCCGCCCTCGCAGACATGACGGAAGGTGAAGATCACAGGAATCTCTGCCAGATACTGAGAGATCTCCTTCAGGGCATCCGCCGTCGCTGCCGCGTCACCGGCCTCCTCGAAATAGTCCACACGCCACTCAATGATGTCGGGCTTCATGGCCGCGACAGCCTTCGTCTCCTCGACCAGAGCCGCCCGGGTCGCCGGGATCATGGGGATGCAGGATAAGCATTTCTCGCCGCCGAACACCTTGCCTTTTACTTCTACCTTCACTTTACTTTCAAGTCTCATAATATTGCCTCCTTGGTTCTGGCCGTATAGCCATAGGTCTGCCCTGCGGGTACGGTGCCCTGCGGGTACGGATTCCTTTGCGGAATCTCCTTCTTCCAGGCCTTTTAGCCATGCGCTGACATTGATTTCTTATGACAGTAGAATAACACAGACCACATCCGGCGTCCAATTCTTTAATTTCACAAAAAAGATGGAATTTGTGCAATATATGGGGATTCCTCATGAAGAGCTTCACCTTTTTTCATATTTTTATATTTAAAGATACAAATCCCATATTACTGCGTATTAATCCACCGATTTCAGGCTCTCCACCATACTGATCCGGCGCAGCTGCCGGGACATGACCAGACTCACCAGAATCGTGAAGATCATCGTGATGCAGGCCGAGTACAGATAACTCACCGGATGGATCTTCCGGCCAAACATCATGTAAGACACCTCCACGGTAAGGATGACAAAACGGTGCAGACAAAATCCCGTCACCAGGCCCGCCAGGATGCTGAAGATGCTCAGCAGGAAAGTTTCCCGGAAGATATAGGCATTGACTTCTCCGCGATGGAAGCCCAGTACCTTGATCGTAGCAATCTCCTTATGGCGCTCACTGATGTTAATGTAGATCAGATTGTAGAGCACGACGAAGGCCAGCAGACCGGCACAGAGGATCAGAACGATGACGATATAGTCAATCTTACCCAGCATATTATCATAGGTCGTGATCAGGGCAGAAGCAAACTGCGCAGAGGACAGGAAGGAGAATTGCAGCAGCTCCTCTGTTTCCGCGTTCTCCTCTTCCTCTCCGGAGGCACTCGACTTCACCAGCCAGGTCTGGCAGTCCGGGCTCTCCCCGTAGGCCTCCTTCCAGGCTTCCATCCCGACATAGACATAGCCGCGCAGGTAATTCTCCGTAATCCCGGTGACAGTCAGTTCCGCCTTCTCGCCGTCGCCATTTTCCAGCGTAAATGTATCTCCTACACTGACGCCCAGTGTGTTCGCCAGCTTCTCGGTCAAAAGCACCGAATTCTCATCGAATGCGACGGCCTCGTGTGTCTTCCTCTCCCGGAAATTAATGAATTCCGGGAAACGGTCCGCATCCTGCGGCACCTCCGCATAGATCGTCTCCGACGCATCCCCGCAGCTGACATCCAGGAGCTCGCAGTAAATCTCCAGGTAATCCTCCTGCTTCTCTGTCAATGCTTCCGCGAGAGCCTCCCGATCCTCGTCAGACGCTTCATCGTCCAGTTCCAGTGTCAGCGAATACTGCTGCAGCTCGTTATACTGGATATCAACGATGCCGCCGATGGAGTCACGGATGCCGAAGCCCGCCACCAGGAGAGCCGTGCAGCCGGCGATTCCCACGATAGTCATGAAGAAGCGCTGCTTATAACGGAACAGATTCCGCGCCGTCACCTTATATGTGAATTTCATGCGATTCCAGATAAAAGGAATATGCTCCAGAAAGATACGTTTCCCTTCTTTGGGCGCCTTGGGCAGCATCAGCCGTGCCGGACAATCGGCCAGAGTTCCGTGAACCGCCGCCCAGACAGCCAGCAGTACGCTGAGGATAGCCGCAAAAGCCGAAGGAAGCGCGTACTGCGCCAGGAAAGCCGTTTTAAAACCGGTGTAGTAGTACATGATGCCGTACGCATTCCAGATGATCGTGGGGAAGATCCACTGCCCTACCAGGACGCCGATCACCGCGCCCAGGACACTGCCCACTCCGGCGTAAAGGAGATATTTCAGGAAAATAGCCCGTCTCCCGTAACCCAGCGCTTTCATCACACCGATCTCCGTGCGCTCCTCTTCCACCATGCGGGTCATCGTGGTCAGCGCCACCAGCGCCGCCACGAGGAAGAAGAAAACAGGAAATACCCTGGCAATGTCGGAGACCTTGTCCGCGTTGCTGGTAAAGCTGTAATAGGACGCATTCGTCAGACGGGTTAAGACATACCACTCCGGATAGTCAATGTCCTCCACTTCCTTCTTCGCATCGGCAATCTCCTGCTCCGCGTCGGCGAATTCCGCCTCGGCCTCGGCTTTGGCCTCCTCGTAGTCCGCCAGCCCCTCTTCGTAGTCCTTTCGGCCGTCCGCCAGAGTCTGACGGTTTTCTCCAACCTCTGCTACAGCCTCCTCATAGTCTGCCAGACCTTCTTCATACTCCGCCTTGCCTTCCTCATAAGAGGCCAGACCGTCCTCATACTCTGCGAGGCCCTCGGCGTATTCCTTCTCCGCCTCTTCCAGCGCCGCCAGGCCCTCCTCGTACTCTGCCACAGAGGCATCATAGGTCTCGATAGCCGACACCATCGTCGGATAATCTTCATCCCATTCTGCGACGGAAGCCCGGGCTTCCTCGATCTGTTCCGCAGAGTCAGCCAGTGTCCTGCCGGCCGCTTCCAGCGTCTTCTTATTTGACGCATAGGATTCCTCTCCGGTCGTCAGTTCCTCCAACGCGGCTTCCAGTTCGGCCTTCGACGCTGCATAGGTCTCTTCCCCGGCCGTCAGCGCGTACTGTTCCGCCGCGAACAACGGCTCCGCGGCCCCAAGAAACGGTTCGACCCCCAACACCAGGGCGGG
>JAJQDL010000023.1 GCA_021202235.1 Lachnospiraceae bacterium | reverse complement strand
CGTGTCTGCGAAGAAGCGCGAAATCAGGTAGGGGACGAAGTCACTGAGGGAGCTGAGATGGCCGATGGAGATGAATCCGGTGTCAGAACTGATGAAGTCCTGCAGCCGTTCCCGTCCCTCGTCCAACGTATTCAGAGCCTGGGTCACATACTCCAGAAAGAAGGCACCGCACTTGGTCAGGCGCACATTCCGCCCCTGGCGGACAAAGAGAGAGACGCCCAGCTCCTGTTCCAGATCTGTGATGGAGTGGCTCAGGCAGGACTGGGAGATGTTCAGCTCCTGGGCTGCCCGGGTATAATGCTCCAGTTCCGCGGTCGTTTTAAAATAATACAGCTGCTGTAAATTCATAAGGGCATTTCCCTCCTTCGCTTCCGTTTATTGAATCAGCTCAAAATCAGCGGTGCCGTCCTGCTGCGCCAGATAGTCCTGGCAGAGCTCATCCGCCAGCTCATTAATCTGTCCCCGGCTCTCTTCGCTCAGTGCAGAGAGGAGGCGGACGGTGGTCTTCGTAAAGGTGAGGTTCTTCGATTTCTCGAACATGCCGCGCATCACCTTTGCGGCCATGGGGGCCCAGGAACCGTTCTCCACCAGCGCCACAGTGCGGTTTTTGTAACCGCGCTCGGTCAGATGTTCTATGAAGTCACGCATATAAGGGAAGATCTCCGCATTGTACGTGGTCGTGGCGAGCACCAGCTTGCCGTAGCGGAAGGCATTGGCGACCGCCTCTGACATGTCGCATCGTGCCAGGTCCATGACCACGACGCGGGGGCAGCCCCGGCTGCGCAGTTTGTCAGCCAGAAGCTCCACGGCCTTGCGCGTGTTGCCGTAGACGGAAGTATAGGCGATGAGGATGCCGTCGTCCTCCACCGTATAGGAAGACCAGGTGTTATACAGATTCAGATAATGTCCTAGATCCTCAGACAGAACCGGGCCGTGCAGCGGGCAGATCGTCTGAATATCCAGCCCGGCGGCCTTTTTCAGCAGGTTCTGTACCTGAGGACCGTACTTGCCCACGATGCCGATGTAGTAGCGGCGGGCCTCATCGTCCCAGTCCTCCTCCACATCCAGGGCGCCGAATTTGCCGAAGCCGTCGGCAGAGAAGAGTACCTTGTCGCGGGTATCGTAGGTCACCATGACCTCCGGCCAGTGGACCATGGGAGCAGCCACGAAAGCCAGCGTGTGAGCGCCCAGAGAGAGGGTGTCGCCCTCCTTGATGACGATCTGACGGTCCGCAAAATCAGTGCCGAAGAACTGCTTCATCATGGTAAAGGCCTTGGCGCTGGCCACGATGGTGGTATCCTGATAGAGCTTCATGAAGTTGGCAATGTTCGCGGAGTGATCCGGTTCCATGTGCTGTACGATCAGGTAATCCGGTGTCCGGGAACCCAGCGTGTTCTGCAGATTGTCCAGCCACTGGTGGGTAAAATGAGCGTCCACCGTATCCATCACGGCGATTTTCTCGTCCAGGATTACATAGGAATTATAGGACATGCCGTTTTTCACAGTGTACTGTCCTTCAAACAGGTCGACGTCGTGGTCGTTGACGCCCACATAGCGGATATCGTCGGTAATAAACATAGCATATTCTCCTTTGGTATATATTTTTTAGTGAGACTTGGCGGGAATCAAGTGGGCAGTTGATTTTATGATATCGGTAAAGCGGGTTATATCGTCCTGCGAAAACTCATATATGTCCTCCCAGGTATAATCTGGCAACCAGCAGGTTCAGTGTCTGAAACAGTATTTTTCATCAGGTTTCTCGATATATACCTTGACTCGTCCGTCTGCTTTCATTTCAGAATGAACGATTTCGGCGCCATCTTTCAACGTTAAAAATGGATACATCATCGTTGCTCCCTCCTTGTCTGCACCATTCATTCTAACATAAAAACAGAAAAACAACAGCCATCTATTTGATTTTTTCTTTGCCGCAGAAGAGTTGAAAAAACAGTAAGACATCTTTATAATGAGAGGCAAACGGATAAAGGAGACAGACAGATGACAGGAATTCTGTATGGCGTCGGCGTCGGCCCCGGCGACCCGGAACTGATGACGCTGAAGGCGGTGCGCTGCATCCGGGAGAATCGGGTGATCGCAGTACCCGGCGAGAGGGCGGAAGAGACGGTGGCCTACCGGATCGCGGTGCAGGCGGTGCCGGAGCTGGCGGAGAAGGAACTGGTGGCGCTCACCATGCCCATGACGCATGATCGGGAGGCGATGCGGCGAAGCCATGAGCGGGCCGCGGAGCAGCTGGAAACTTACCTGCGTAAGGGCGAAAATGTGGTTTTTCTCACACTGGGAGATCCTGCGGTGTACTCCACCTTCTCCTATGTGCAGCGCATTGTCAAAGGACACGGTTTTACGACGGAGCTGGTCAGCGGGGTTCCTTCCTTCTGCGCGGCAGCGGCCCGGCTGGACGTGCCGCTGGTGGAATGGAATGAACCGCTTCATGTGCTGCCTGCGGTTCACCGTCTGGAGGAGGGCATCCTGGATGCGCCGGGAAACTATGTGCTGATGAAATCCGGACGGAAGATGAATCGCGTCAAGACGCTGCTGGCGGCAGACGGCCGGGTGGTCTCCATGGTGGAGAACTGCGGCATGGAGAACGAGCGGGTGTACCGGAGCCTGGAGGAGATCCCTGACGATGCCGGATATTATTCGCTGATTATAGCCAAAGAGGTGGAAAAAAGATGACATTTACTTTTGCCAATGAACAGGAATCCATGGAGTGGAAGATTCTGCAGTATCAGTATCCGGCGGAAGAACTGAGTACGCCGGAGAGATACAATTACAATGCCAACTGGCTGAAAATACAGGTCCGGCACACGCCGGAGGCCTACGGCTCCGTGGTACTGCGCGAGAGCTTTCTGCCGCCCTATGAGCTGGAGGACCCGATCAACAGCCTGAAGCTGGTGGCAGCGGAGGAAGAGTATTACTTCAAGGCGGAGTTCATTGAGCCGGTGCTGGAAGTCGAGGTGGCCCGTCACCGGGACGATTTTCATGTTTCGTTTGATCTGTATTTTGAAAACTATGAGATGATGGTGGCCAATACGCTGACGCAGGAGGGGATTGAGAAAATGATCGCCGACCTGGAGGCGATGGCAGCCGAATTCCCGGAAAGATAAGATTTCGCTGAAAACGGAAAATCAGGCAGTCGGGAATAAGGGTGTTTGAGTAAATAATTCAGCGCTGTTCGCGGGCATTTTGTGCCTTCGGACAGCGCTGAAACTTCTTCTGCCATCTATGATTTACATAGTTGTGCAGTTTTTTTGCAGATAAATGTTTTAATGGAAAATACCTTAGTTCAGATAGCTCCGCATGGATTTCAGAGCGCTTTTCTCCAGGCGGCTGACCTGAGCCTGGGAGATATGGATTTCTTCGGCCACTTCCATCTGCGTCTTACCTTCGAAGAAGCGCAGGTGAACGATGTTCTTCTCCCGGTCGGGAAGCCGGTGGATGGCCTCGTTGAGGGAGAGATTCTCTACCCAGCGTCCCTCCCGGTGCGTCTTGGCGCTGATCTGGGCTACGACCTAGAGAGCGTCGCCGCCTTCGGAATAGACCGGTTCGTAGAGGCTGACAGGGCTCTGGATGGCATCCAGAGCCAGGACGATATCTTCCTTCGGCATGTCCAGAGATCTGGCGATCTCCCCGACGGTGGGTTCTTTCTGATTCTTCTTCGTCAGTGCCTCCCGGGCAGAAATAGCCTTGTAGGCCGTGTCCCGCAGGGAGCGGCTGACGCGGATACTGTTATTGTCCCGGAGGTAGCGGCGGATTTCGCCTATGATCATTGGGATGAAAAAGGGAGGTGGAAAAAGCAGGGAAGAGGGTATAAAAAGATCAGGAATGAAACGCGCACCCTGTGCAGGTGTTTCATTCCTGACCCTGGGGACCAGAGCAGTCCGTAATGTCATGCTTTCTTGTCGTTTAAATCACTTGACCGCATCAGGAATCCCCGAATTCCTGCAAATGCTGCCGGATACGTTCGACGATCATATCCAGTGCCACCAGGTTGTGTCCTCCCTCGGGGATGACCAGGTCGGCGTTCTTGCGGCTGGGCTCCACATACTGCTCATGCATGGGCTTAACCGTAGCCAGATATTGATCAATGACTGAGTCTACCGTGCGTCCCCGGTCGCGGACATCACGGCGGATGCGGCGGCAGAGCCGGACATCGGCGTCGGTATCTACAAAGAGCTTGATGTCCAGCTGACGGCAGAGGGACGGATCGGCGAAGATCAGAATCCCTTCCACCAGAATCACCGGCTTTGCCGAAATGGGAATGACCTTCTCGCTGCGGTTATGTACCTTGTAGTCATAGACGGGGCAGAGAATGTCTCTTCCCTGTTTCAGTTCCTGCAGGTGAGCCACCAACAGCTCCGTCTCAAAGGCATCAGGGTGGTCATAATTTAGCTTGCATCGTTCTTCGTAGGGGATATCATCGTGTGCCCGGTAATAATTATCGTGGCACAGGAGGGTGATATCCCCTTCAAATCGCTGTATCAGGGCGTCCACCAGGGTAGATTTACCGCTGCCTGTACCGCCCGCGATGCCGATCAGGATGGGTTGTCTCATGACAGCACTTACCTCTGAGATTTATCGTAGGGTATGCCCTCTGCCTTTGGCGCCCGCGAGTTCTTCGAGGTGAAGGCCAGCACGATCAGACAGATGATGTAGGGCAGCATGTTGTAAAGGTTGCTGGGCAGGTTCAGCGCTGCCAGGAAGCTGAAGCCGGTGTACACGTTCGCCAGAGCGCGGAACAGGCCGAACAGCAGAGCCGACAGAGCGATACGGTGGGGCTTCCACTGACCGAAGATCATGACGGCCAGAGCCAGGAAACCGAAGCCGGCCACGCCGTTCTCGAATTTCCACTCGCTGACGCCGGCGGTGATGTAGACGATGCCGCCCAGTCCGCCAAGGATGCCGGAAATCAACACACCGGCATAGCGCATCTTGTAAACACTGATACCGACAGAAGCCGCCGCCTGAGGATGCTCCCCGCAGGCCTGGAGGCGCAGTCCGAAGCGCGTCTTATACAGGATGAAATAGGAGAGAATCAGGATGATGACCGCCACCAGCATGAACCAGTTGAATTCGAAGCTGCCGATGTAAACCAGGAAGGCCTTCTTCGGTTCAATATACTGAATCGTAGAAGATACATTGTCTACGTTCTCCGCGGTGTTCATAGCCTTGACGAAGACGGTCGCGGCAGCCGTGCCAAGCAGGTTCATCGCGGTTCCGACCAGCGTCTGGTCCGCCTGAAAATTGATGGCGGCCACAGCCAGCAGCAGGGAGTAAATGGCGCCGAAGAGCATGGAGACCAGTATCACGAGAAGGATGATGACAATGGCCGGCGTGCCGGAGGCCAGGTACTTCATGACCAGAGCTCCTCCCAAAGCGCCCATAACCATGACGCCTTCCAGACCAATGTTAATGACGCCGGAGTGTTCTGCAAAGCAGCCGCCCAGGGCAACCAGCATCAGGACCGAAGCGAATATCAGCGTATATTGCAGCAGTAAAATCATGTCTCATCGTCTCCTTTCCCGGTCGCGGCGGTTTCCGCCGTCTGTTTTGCAATCTTTTTTTCTTCTCTCTTATTCAGCCAGCTGTTCATGGCGAATTTGAAGAACAGTACGAAGCCGCACAGGTAAATGATCAGAGAGGAGATCAGATCGGAGATCTGCGAGCAGTACATGGTCTTGTCCACATAAGCGCCGCCGCTGGAAATATGCTGGATGAACAGGGAAGAGAGGATGGAGCCCAGAGGGCTCAGGCCTCCCAGGAAGGCCGCGGCGATGCCGTTGAAGCCCATGTCCGGAACCGTGGACTGCGTGCAGGACCACTGTTCAAATCCGGTCAGATAGTAGAGACCGGCGCCGAGACCGGCCAGTCCGCCGGCGATGGCCATGGTCAGGATCAGGTTCTTTTTCTCCTTCATGCCGCAGTACTGGGCGGCGGATTTATTGCAGCCGGTGGCCTTTAGTTCGTAGCCCAGCTTCGTTTTCTCAAGAACGACCCAGACCGCGATGGAAATCAGAACGGACAGAGGAATGGCAATGGTCACATAGGAATTTCCGCCGAAGAGATTGTCCAGACCGAGTGTCGGCAGGATTGCGCCGGCGTTGGTACTAGAGAGAGTCAGCGTGTAGGGACTGCTGGATTCTTTGACCAGGCTCAGGAGCATGTTGACTGCATAGAGACTGATCCAGTTGAACATGATGCAGGAAATGACCACATTCACATTGCAGTAGGCGTACAGCATACCGGAGAGGATGCCCAGAGCCATGCCGAGAATCAGAGAAGCCAGCAGGCAGACATACCAGGGCATGTGCAGACCCAGCGCACAGTACAGGCAGGCGCCCGCGCCGATCACATACTGCCCGGCGGCGCCGATGTTAAATAGCCCGACCTTATAGGCAAACAGCACGGACAAGCTGCACATCAGAAGAGGAGCGGCCTTGACGAGAGTATTGCCCAGGTATTTGATCTGAGCCTCCCTTCGGGAGTAGGTCATAAAGTTTTTGAGGATGGTGATGATGGCCTGATTGGCACCGGCCGGGTTGATGATCAACAGGACGATGTAGCCGATCAGCAGGCCGATCAGGATACAGAGCAGCGACGCCAGCAGGGACTGAACCCAGCCGCGGCGCAGCAGCGGTGTCTTTTGTTCTTTCATGCGCGTTTCTCCTCCCTCCTGGCACCGGCCATGTACAGGCCCAGCTCTTCCACTGTGGTTTTCTTCGGATCCAGTTCGCCGACGATCTCGCCCTCATACATAACCAGGATGCGGTCGGACAGAGACATGACTTCATCCAGCTCCAGGCTGACCAGAAGCACGCCCTTGCCGGCATCCCGGGTGGCGACGATCTGTTTGTGAATAAACTCAATGGCGCCCACGTCCAGACCGCGGGTGGGCTGAACCGCCACCAGCAGTTCCGGTTCCTTGTCAATCTCCCGGGCGATGATGGCTTTCTGCTGGTTGCCGCCGGACATACTGCGCGCCGTGGTGATCGGGCCCTGACCGCTGCGCACGTCGTATTCTTCAATGAGGCGAAGTGCATATTCGCGAATGGCGCCGCGCTTCAGGAAACCGGCCTTGCTGACAAACTGCGGCTCAAAATAGCGCTGCAGCACCAGGTTATCTTCCAGACTGTAGTCCAGTACCAGGCCATGCTTATGCCGGTCTTCGGGAATATGGCTCATGCCCATGGTCGAGCGCTGGCGGATGGGAGAGTGGGTGATGTCTGTCCCTTTCAGCTTGACAGTGCCTGACTTCGCGGGTTCCAGACCGGTCAGACCATAGATCAGCTCCGTTTGTCCGTTGCCGTCGATCCCGGCGATGCAGACGATCTCGCCGGCCCGCACCTGGAAGCTGACGTCTTTCACGGCGTTATTGCTATGGGCTTTGGAGGCCACGGTCAGGCCGGATACATCCAGGATGACGTCCCCCGGTTTTGCTTCTTCCTTTTGTACCACGAATTCTACATCGCGGCCCACCATCATGCGGGAGAGCTCTTCGCGGCTGGTGTCGGCGATATTCACGGTGCCGATGCATTTGCCCTTGCGCAGAACCGTGCAGCGGTCCGCTACGGACATGATCTCGTTGAGCTTGTGAGAGATGAAGAGGATGCTCTTGCCCTCGGCGGCGAGATTGCGCATGATCTCCATGAGCTCGTCGATCTCCTGAGGGGTCAGCACAGCGGTGGGCTCGTCGAAGATCAGGATCTCATTCTCACGGTAAAGCATCTTCATGATCTCGGTGCGCTGCTGCATTCCTACAGTGATGTCCTCGATGAGCGCGTCCGGGTCCACCTTCAGGCCGTATTTGTCGGACAGGGCGACGACCTTCTCCCGGGCCTGCGCTTTCTGCAGGACGCCTCCGCGCGTCGTCGGTTCTACGCCCAGGATGATGTTGTCCAGGACAGAGAAGCATTCCACCAGCTTGAAGTGCTGATGGACCATGCCGATGCCCAGGGCATTCGCATGGTTGGGATCCTTGATGTCGACCGGTTGGCCGTCCTTCTTGATGGTGCCTTCCTCGGGCTGATACATGCCGAACAGCACGCTCATCAGGGTGGATTTGCCGGCGCCGTTCTCCCCGAGCAGCGCATGGATCTCCCCTTTCTTCAGATGAAGTGTGATGTCGTCGTTGGCGATGATTCCCGGAAAGCGCTTGGTGATGTGCAGCATTTCAATGGCATATGGTTGTTCCAAGCTAAAGGCCCTCCTTCTTTCGTTTTAACTACCGTTTGATTATACAATATTATTAAGGATGTTTCAAACACAAATCCGTAAAATGTGAAAAGAATTGTACGTTTTATGAAAAGAATTTCTGCATGAAAAAGGGGCGCCCGCATTGGGCGCCCCGGTCTCCGCTCACGGCGGGAAAGAGAAGGTTTCTTACTTGATGTTGCCGTACTCGTTCACTGTGGTAGCGGACACTTCGGGCATCGCGTCGGTGTCATTGGAGACAGTGATCTCACCGGAGTACATCTTGGAGACCAGCTCGATGTAGTCATCCTGGGAGAAGTCATCGTTCCACTGCGTGGACTCCAGGGGAATCTGTACGTAGTTGCTCTCGGGATCGTCGCCGGAGACGAGCCCCAGGTTATCGACCTGACCGCCGTAGGAGGCGAAGTTGCCGGTCACGACTTCCTCAAGCATCGTGTTCACGGTGGCAGCGAGACCCTTCATCGCGGAGGTGACAGTGATACCTTCGCCATAAGCGCCGTCGATCGTGGCAGCCTGATCCACATCCACGCCGATGACCTTGGCGTCGTCGACCTTGGCCGCTGCTTCTGCTGCGGAGGTGTAGATGCCGCCGCCGCAGGCGAAGACAACCTCAACGCCCAGCGTCTGGTACCAGTTGTCCATGTAGGCGGTGATATCGGAATCGCCGTAGAACTGGTTGCCGTAGACATACTCTACAGTCGCTTCGATCCCCAGCTCAGCCGCAGCTGTGTCCACGCCCTGCACGAAACCGTAGCCGTAGCGGATCACAGCGGGGACAGCCATGCCGCCCAGGAAGCCCAGATGGGTGTAGCCCAGCTTCACGGCAGCGTAGCCGGCCATGAAGCCGCTCAGTACTTCCTGTTATACTACACAGTAGACGTTGGAGGGAAGTACATAATCGTCGCCCAGATCGCTCTGTGCCACGTCAAGGGCGATAAAGGTGATGTCGGAGTAGGTTTCGGCAGTCTCGACGATAGTCTCGCCGAAAGCATAACCGGGCATCACGACGACGTTGTAGCCCTCATCCACGGCCTTCTCGACCATGGCGACACGCTCAGCGGTGGAATCGCCGTCGGGCTTGTAGTAGGTGAAGTCCAGGCCGTTCGCATCACAGAAAGCCTTGCAGGCCTCGTAGGTGGTCTGGTTGAAGGACTGATCCGTGATGTCGCCGTAGTCGGTGATCGTGGCGATGCGGTAGTCTCCGGACACCTCGGCAGCCTCGGTCTCGTCTTCGGCGGCTGTCTCGTCCGCAGCTGCAGTCGTATCCTCCGCGGCGGCGGTTGTGTCGCTCGAGGAGCTGCTGCTACTGCAGGCAGCCAGTGAGACTACCATGCACGCCGCAAGCATCAGTGCGAGTAACTTTTTCATGGTTTGGTTCCTCCCATCTGTAGTGTAATGCGGAGCTCCCGGAGCTTCCTGCAGCCGGGAGTGGGTTGGCCGCATTTACCTTCATTTTACACGTTTTATACGAAATTGCAATAGGGAATTCGCTCTTCAGCGCACCTTTCGCCGCTCAGCGATATGAGCCTTCCAGCATTTATGACACATGGCCAGATAACGCTCGTTGCCGCCCAGCTCCACCTGGGCGCCCTCTGTGATGATGTAGCCCTCGCTGTCGATGCGCGCGTTGACAGTGGCTTTGTTTCCGCAGGAACAGATGGTCTTGATCTCCGAGATCGAGTCCGCCGTCTCGAAGAGACGCCGGCTGCCGGGAAAGAGACGTGTCTGGAAGTCCGTCCGCAGACCGAAGCAGAGAACCGGGAGATTCTCCAGATCGACCAGTTCCCGCAGCTGATCGATCTGTTCTTCGGTGAAGAACTGGCATTCGTCAGCTATGATGACGTCCACAGGGGTGCGCTGTGTATACAGGGCGCGGATATCTACAGCCGGCGAGATGGCTTCCGCTTCCGCAGACAGGCCGACCCGCGAACGGATGGTATACTGTCCGTCACGGTTGTCGGCGAAGGGCTTGAGCAGCCAGACCTTCATGCCGCGTTCTTCATAGTTGTATTTGGTGATCAGCGCCGTCGCGGTTTTGGAGCTTCCCATTGCTCCGTATTTGAAATACAGCTTGGCCAATGTTATTCCCTCCTCATGTGTGATGATGCCAGATGCCATTGTATCAAAAAATATCCGGGAAAGGAAGAACCGGTGTTGACATTTTCAGGGAGATTTTGTATGCTAAATAAGTGTTTAGAAGATAAACAGTTGCTTAAGTCCAGCTAAGAAATGTCAAGGGGTGATTTAAAAAATCAAAATCAGGTTGG
>JAJQDL010000031.1:9923-10539 GCA_021202235.1 Lachnospiraceae bacterium | reverse complement strand
CGGCGAAGAGCGGGAGACGGATGTGGTGCAGGCATTTACCGAAAGCCCGGATTTTGATCTTCTGGAAGTGACGCGGCAGAACGAGTGGGTGTCTGTGACCGCGCGGAGACGGTGAGATTGATATCAGACTGAACATGCATGGAGGAAGTGCAATGGCCGAGCAGAGCAAAACCCTGTATCATGGAAGTACGGTGATTGTGGAATTTCCGGAAATTCGAACAGCGAGATTTAATAAGGATTTTTATTTTGGCTTTTACTGTACGATGCTCCAGGTTCAGGCCGAGCGTTGGGCGGTCAGATATACGGGCACAGGCATGGTCAGTGAATATTTATATACGCCGGATCCGGAACTGCGGGTGAAAGTATTTCCGGAGATGACAGAGGAATGGCTGGATTTTATCGCAGATTGCCGGTTGGGAAAATCGCACGATTATGATATCGTAGAAGGTCCTATGGCCAACGACACGATCTTTAATTATGTACAGAATTTTGTGGATGGAAAGATCTCGCGCGCGGCATTTTGGGAACTGGCGAAATTTAAGCATCCTACGCACCAGATCAGTTTTCATACGGCGAGGGCCTTGATGACACTGCAGTTTCGGAAAGGGTATGAGGC
>JAJQDL010000031.1:0-9913 GCA_021202235.1 Lachnospiraceae bacterium | reverse complement strand
ATGGGAGTATGTGATTGATGCATAAAAACGATAGCGCACTCTTTTTTCTATGCAGCCTGATTGAATATATTGGAAGACGGCAAAAGCGGAGACGCGGTGAGGTAGTCGATGCATTAGGAGATGAGACTCTTCGGAGAATTTACACATATGCGGATACGCTGCATTGCGAGCCGATGGATCAGGTGGCTGATCGTTTTATTTCCCTGTGTGATATCCATGAAGGTGAATATGACAATGTGCTGGCATGTCGTTATGAGGTTCAGGACTACTGGACGATCGGGGAAGTGTATGAGCGATTGATTGAAGATGTGTCGGGAGAGGATGCTGTCAGGACATTGAAGGATGTGTATGGTTCGTGGATTGATGAGAAGATTTCTGATTATAATACGGATTTTTATTATCAGTCGCGTGAGTATGTCCGGGAATGTTATCTGGCTGGCGAAATTCTCTGATGTGGCAGCGAAATGGTTTAAAAAAATGAAGCTTGAACCCCGGAAATGGCTGTTTACATGCGGGGTTCTTTTGTGTTATCATGTCCTGAGGTATGCGGGAGGCGTGATATGTACCATTTTTTTGTGCCGGACGCCGGCGAGGGCCCTGTCCTTTCAATCACAGGGCCGGATGTAAATCATATCCGCAATGTGCTGCGGATGAAGCCGGGAGAGCGGATCGTGATCAGCAACGGGGCAGACCGGGATTTTTACTGCGCGATCACGGAGATCCGCGCGGATGAGGTCCTGGCCGAGGTGCTGCCGGAGGCGGTGGAGGAATCGGAACTGCCGGCCCGGCTGGTGCTCTTTCAGGGACTTCCCAAGGGTGATAAAATGGAGTTCATCATTCAGAAGGCCGTGGAGCTGGGGGCATGGAAGATCGTGCCTGTGGCGATGAAGCGATCCGTGGTGAAGCTCGATGAGAAGAAGCAGCGCAGCCGCATCCCGCGCTGGAACGGCATCGCCGAGAGTGCGGCCAAGCAGTCGGGACGCCGGGTGATCCCGGAGGTTTCGACCGTAAAATCCTTCCGCGAGGCACTGGAACTGGCGGAAAGCATGGATATGATTCTGATCCCCTATGAAAATGAGCGGGGGATGGAAGCCACCCGGGAGGCTCTGGAGGAACTGCGGCCGGGGATGACGGCAGGCATCTTTATCGGACCGGAGGGAGGCTTTGACGCGGCAGAGATCGAGGCGGCCCGGGCCCGAGGAGCGCGGACAATCAGCCTCGGACGGCGCATTCTGCGGGCCGAGACGGCAGGTTTGGCGGCTCTGACGCTGTGTATGATGCGGCTGGAGCTGGCGGAAACAGAGGCTTCTGTACAGCAGAGGGCTTGCCTGCCGCGGAATGGTGATGCTGGTGAGGAGAGGGAAGAGCCTTCAACAGCAAATATTTCGGTTGATCAGGAAGGCAGCGAAGAGATTTGATGCTCGGATGGACAGAGAAGGATAACAGAGGTTGAACACATGAGAGACATATATCTGGACAATTCGGCGACGACGCGCCCCCTCCCTGAGGTGCGGGAGGCGATGAGGGAGATCCTCGATGCGGAGTACGGGAACCCTTCCTCCATGCATCAGAAGGGCATGGAGGCAGAGCAGAGATTGCGGAGGGCCAGAGAACAGGTGGCTGCGACCCTGAAGGTGGATACACGTGAGATCGTGTTTACCTCCGGTGGGACGGAGTCGAATAATCTGGCTCTGATCGGCACAGCCATGGCCAATCATCGGGCCGGAAAGCACCTGATCACGACGCCGATTGAGCATCCTTCGATCTCCCGGACCATGGACTATCTGGAAAGCCAGGGCTATGAGGTGACCCGGCTGCATGTAGATCGCGCCGGGCGGATTTCTCCGGAGGAACTGGAAACGGCGATCCGGCCGGATACGACGCTGGTCTCCGTGATGATGGTGAACAATGAGATCGGCACCATCGAACCGATTGAGGAGATCGGCGATCTCATTAAAAAAATAAATCCTCAGACGCTGTTCCATGTCGATGCGGTGCAGGCCTACGGGAAGCTGCCGATTCGTCCGCGCCGCTGCGGCATTGATCTGCTCTCTGCAAGCGGACATAAGATTCACGGCCCCAAGGGCTGCGGATTTCTCTATGTGCGGGATAAGGTGAAGATTCATCCGATCGTCTTCGGCGGCGGACAGGAGCGTGGGCTGCGCTCCGGCACGGAAAATATGCCGGGCATCGTGGGGCTGGGCACGGCCGCGGAGATCGCCTGCCGGAATATCGCGGAGAATACTGAGAAGATGTATGGCTGCCGTGAGCAGCTGGTGGAGGGCCTGCGGGCGCTGCCGGAGGTGCAGGTCAACGGCCCGGAGGGCCGGGCGGCGCCGCAGGTCGTGAGCGCCAGCTTCGCCGGGATTCGCAGCGAGGTGCTGCTGCATGCACTGGAAGCCGAGGGCATCTATGTGTCGGCAGGATCGGCCTGCGCTTCGAACGGTCCCCGTCACGCCAGCGAGACGCTGACAGCCATCCATCTGGATAAGAAGCTGCTGGATTCCACGATTCGTTTCAGTCTCAGCACATTCACGACACCGGAAGAGATCGAGGAGACACTGACAGTGCTGGGGGGACTGCTGCCGCAGCTGCGAAGGTTTACGAGGAGGTAGAGGATGAGATTTCAGTCATTTCTGATCAAATACGCGGAGATTGGCGTCAAGGGAAAGAACCGCTATCTCTTCGAGGATAAGCTGGTCGCACAGATCGCCCGGGCGCTGCGCAGCGTGGATGGAACCTTCGAAGTCTGGAAGACGACGGGGCGGATCTATGTAGATGCAAAGACAGACTATGATTTTGAAGAGGTAATCGACGCTCTGCAGCATGTGTTCGGGATTGCGGGAATCTGTCCGCTGCTGCAGATTGAGGACAATGGTTTTGAGGATCTGTGCCGCCAGACGGTGGCGTTCCTGAATGAGCGCTATGAAGACAAGCACCTTACGTTCAAGGTCGTGGCGCGGCGGGCCAGGAAGAGCTATCCGATTCACTCGGAAGAGATCAATGCCCGATTGGGCGAGGCAATCCTCAATGCTTTCCCGGAGATGCGGGTCAATGTTCATCACCCGGATTTCTTTGTCAACGTGGAGGTTCGGGAGAAGATTAATATCTATACTGAAGTGATCCCGGGACCCGGGGGGATGCCCCTGGGAACCAATGGGCGAGCCATGCTGCTGCTCTCCGGCGGTATTGACAGTCCGGTGGCCGGCTATATGGTCGCCAAGCGGGGCGTTGAGCTGGATGCGGTGTATTTTCATGCGCCGCCCTACACCAGCGAGCGGGCGAAGCAGAAGGTGGTGGATCTGGCGCGGATCGTGTCCCGGTATGCCGGCCCGATCCGGCTCCATGTGGTGAATTTTACGGATATTCAGATGTACATCTACGAAAAATGCCCGCACGATGAGCTGACGATCATTATGCGCCGCTATATGATGCGCATCGCGGAACGGCTGGCGCAGGAGAATCACTGTCTGGCGCTGGTGACCGGGGAGAGCATCGGTCAGGTGGCTTCCCAGACCATGCAGAGTCTGGCTGTGACCAATGAGGTCTGCAGTCTGCCGGTCATCCGGCCGGTCATTGCCTTCGACAAGCAGGAGATCGTCGATGTCTCCGAGCGGATCGGAACCTATGAGACTTCGATTCAGCCCTACGAGGATTGCTGCACGATCTTTGTCGCGAAGCATCCTGTGACGAAGCCATTGCTGAAGGTGATCGTGCGCTCGGAGCAGAAGCTGGTGGAAGAGATCGACGCCAAGGTGGAAGAAGCCCTGGCCACTGTGGAGACGATCGAAATCGAGTAAAAAAAGTCCCCCCGCCGGAAGGCGGGGGATTAAATCAGTCGATAATATACGGTTTTAAGGTCTCCAGAATCTGCTGCAGTTCGGAGTCAGAGTGAATGCTCAGGTTGATCGGCTTGGACAGGTCAAGGCTGAAGATGCCCATGATGGACTTGGCGTCGATAACATAGCGGCCAGAGACCAGATCAAAATCACTGTCAAAACGTGTGATGTCATTCACGAAGTTCTTCACTTTATCGATGGAGTTAAGGCTGATCTGAACGGTTGTCATAGTGATGATATCCTCTTTTCTTCATTATTCCGGCTGCGAAAATGTGTTCCGTACCAATAAATATACTAAGGTTCCCGCAGACAAAAGTCAAGCGGAATATCCGAAGAAAACGAAAAAAATCATGAGTGTCTTTCCCTGTTTGCGGCGGGAGAAAAGGCTGGATATAAAGCGGATAGAATCCGTGTAAAGCAGGGGGAAATCAGAATGCCGAGAGTCGCGTTTCACAATCTGGGATGCAAGGTCAACGCCTATGAGACAGAGGCGATGCTGCAGCAGCTGCGGGCGGAGGGCTATGAGATCGTGCCTTTTGAACAGGAGGCGGACGTCTACGTCATCAACACCTGCACCGTGACCAATATCGCCGACCGGAAGTCCCGGCAGATGATTCATCGGGCGAAGCGGCGCAATCCGGATGTACTGGTAGTGGCCGTGGGATGCTATGTCCAGGCAGATCCGGAAGGGGCGATGGCGCCGGGCGGCGCCGATCTGGTTGTAGGAAACGATCAGAAGGGGCGTCTGGCAGAGCTGATCGCAGCGCGCACCAGTTCACTGCTTGACCTGAAAGCGCCTCGTGAATACGAATCTCTCGTACTGTCAGACAGTCCCGGGCATACCCGGGCTTTCCTGAAGATTCAGGACGGCTGCAATCAGTTCTGCAGCTATTGCCTGATCCCCTATGTGCGGGGGCGGGTCCGCAGCCGGGAACCGGAGGAGGTGCTGGCGGAGGCGCGGCGACTCTCTGAAAAAGGATTCTGTGAAATAGTTCTGACAGGCATTCATCTGAGCTCCTACGGAGTGGATTTTCCCGGAGAGAGCGGAGGTGCGGAGAATGGTTACGGAACAGCTCTGCGCTGTCTGATTCAGAAGCTGGCGGAGATCCCGGGGATTCGGCGTATTCGTCTGGGCTCTCTGGAACCGCGGATCATCACGGAGGATTTCGTGCAGGCACTGGCTTCCTGTCCGAAGATCTGCCCTCATTTTCATCTGTCCCTGCAGAGCGGCTGTGCTGCGACGCTGGTGCGGATGAACCGGAAATATACACCGGAGGAGTACTATGAGAAATGTGAGCTCCTGCGGCGATATTTCGTTCATCCGGCGCTCACGACGGATGTGATCGTGGGATTCCCGGGGGAAACAGAAGAGAAATTTCGTCAGACCCGCGATTTCCTGGAACGGGTCTCGTTCTATGAGACGCATGTCTTCAAATATTCCCGCCGGAAGGGCACCAGAGCGGACCGGATGCCGGATCAGGTGCCGGAGACGGTGAAGGCAGAGCGCAGCCGGATTCTTCTTGAAATGACAGAAGCGCATGCCCGGCAGTTCCGGGCGTATTATCTTGGTCAGGAGGCAGAAGTGCTTCTGGAAGAACCAGAAGAGCGGGACGGGGAGACATTTCTGGCCGGTTATACCCGGGAATATGTCCGGGTGCGAGTGCCTGCAGCGGGACATGTCTCAGGGGAGACAGTGACAGTGACCGTGACGGAGGAAAATCTGGCCTGACAGGCGGCAGGAGCTGTGGTAGGGCTTGCACCTTTTTGAATTCTGTATTACAATATCAAAGAATATGGCCTGATGTCTTTTCAGACGGCAGGTCAGGACACGGCTGTCGGGATGATGGGCTGCGCGAACGGAAGGCCCGCGAAGACGGTATGGACTACTCTCATAAGGACAGGAACATGGCAGATTTACAGAGAACACAGAGTTTCGCGGCACAGGATAATAATCCGAAGGTCAGCGAGGTCCTGGAACGTGTATATGGTGCGCTGACAGAGAAGGGATACAATCCGGTGAATCAGATCGTAGGTTATATCATGTCCGGGGATCCCACATATATCACGAACTATCGGGGCGCGCGGAGCCTGATCTCCAAGGTTGAACGTGATGAGATCGTGGAGGAACTGATCCGCGTCTACATCCGCAACATGAAGGGAAGGTAGGAGACGGCTTGCGTATATTGGGACTGGACTATGGTTCGAAGACGGT
This sequence comes from Lachnospiraceae bacterium, assembly GCA_021202235.1. Taxonomy (GTDB): domain Bacteria; phylum Bacillota; class Clostridia; order Lachnospirales; family Lachnospiraceae; genus UBA3305. Next base: position 3,862 of record JAJQDL010000031.1, on the reverse strand, counting down.
CGGGGTGGCGCTGAGCGACCCTCTGGGTCTGACGGCTCAGCCGCTGGAGACGATCCAGCGCAAAGAAGAGAACAAGCTGCGGCGGACTCTGGCCCGGATCGAGGAACTGGTTGGTGAATACCAGGTGGAGCGGATCGTTCTGGGCTTTCCGCGGAACATGAATCACACGATTGGAGAGCGGGGCGAGAAGACTCTGATCTTCCGGGATATGCTGGAGCGGCGGACAGGACTCCCTGTCGTACTGTGGGATGAACGTCTCACGACAGTGGCGGCAGAGCGCGTCCTGATGGAATCCGGCGTGCGGCGGGAGAACCGCAAGGAAGTCATCGACCAGATTGCTGCGTCTCTGATTCTGCAGGGATTTCTGGAGAATAAGGAGGCAGAAAATGGAGAAAATCACTTTTGAGGGAGAGGCCGGCGAGAAGCTGGAGCTCTATGTCATGGAAAGTACCCGTCTGGCGGGTGTAGATTATATACTGGCAGCGAATGTGCCCACCGGGGACGGAGACTGCTATATTCTGGCGGATCGCTCGGAAGCGGATTCGGAGGAGGCTGTGTACGAGATGGTAGAGGACGAGAATATGCCCGACTATCTGGTCTCAGTTTTCGCGGAACTGATGGACGATGTGGATCTGGAGTACTGATGATACAAGGGAGAAAAGGTCATGAATCGAATGCTTGCATTCGTATTCATGACCTTGAATCCCGCAACAACATGAGAAAGTAGCCAATTTGGCCTTCTTGAGGCCAAATTGAGCGAATTTCGAATGTTGTTAGGATTGCGAGAGCGCGCTAGTGCGGAGCAATCCGTCGTATCATATTTATGTGGGTATGAACGTGCGCTTCCCACGGCGGAAGCAGTGTCAGAGAAAAGAAACGGGAGAGGCCCTGCAGTGTCAGGGTAGTTTTTCATGTAATCATTTTCATTTCAGGAGGATTATTTTTGGCTAGAACAGAAAACACACAGATCAGAAAAAAGAAGAATGGCGAGATCGCCGTGCGGGGCGAGGGATATCCCGCAGAAAAAAAGAGCAAACTGAAGATCATTCCTCTGGGCGGACTGGAGCAGATTGGATTGAATATGACCGCTTTTGAGTACGAGGACAGTATCATCGTTGTGGACTGCGGACTGGCGTTCCCGGGAGATGATATGCTGGGAATTGATCTGGTGATTCCTGATGTGACGTATCTGGAGCAGAACCTGCACAAGGTGAAAGGATTCTTTATTACTCATGGTCATGAGGATCATATTGGCGCCCTGCCTTACGTACTGCAAAAGATTCCGGTGCCCGTGTACGGAACGAAGCTGACTATGGCGATCATCGAAGGGAAGCTGACTGAGCATCCTGTACCCAAGGGAGTGAAGCGTAAGATCGTCAAATACGGACAGTCGATCAACGTCGGAGACTTTCGTGTGGAGTATATTCGTATCAATCACAGTATCGTGGACGCGGCTTCGCTGGCGATCTTTACGCCCGTGGGAACCATCGTCCACACCGGAGATTTTAAGATCGACCATACGCCGGTCTTCGGCGAGCCGGCCGATCTTTCGCGCTTTGCCGAACTGGGGAAGAAGGGAGTTCTGGCTCTGCTTTGTGAGAGCACGAATATCTTCCGGGAGGGCTTTACCATGTCCGAGAGGACGGTGGGGAAGACCTTCGATAATATTTTCGCGGAGAATCAGAACAGCCGGATCATCGTGGCGACCTTTGCTTCCAACGTGGATCGGGTCCAGCAGATCATTAACTGTGCCTGCAAATACGGGCGTAAGGTCGTGGTGGATGGCCGCAGCATGGTGAATATCATTGGCGCGGCCATGGAGCTGGGCTATATTCAGATCCCTGACGGCTGTCTGATCAGCATTGAGGAGCTGAAGAATTATCCGAAGGAACAGACCGTTCTGATCACGACGGGAAGTCAGGGAGAGTCGATGGCGGCTCTGTCCCGGATGGCGGCCAACATTCACCGGAAAGTGACGATCTGTCCCGGTGACACGATCATCATGAGCTCGCATCCCATCCCCGGCAATGAGAAAGCCGTGGCCAGGGTGATCAACGATCTGTCTTTGCTGGGGGCGAATGTGATCTTTCAGGATACCCATGTGTCGGGACACGCCTGCCAGGAAGAGATCAAGCTGATGTATGCCCTGGTGAAACCGAAATACGCGATCCCTGTGCACGGGGAGTATCGCCATCTGCAGGCGCATGCGCACATGATTCAGGAGCTGGGCATTGACAGCCGGCGCATCTTCGTGATGCATTCGGGAGATGTGCTGGAACTGGACGAGGACAATGCGGCGGTTCGCGGACAGGTTCCCGTGGGGAGCATCATGGTGGACGGTCTGGGCGTGGGCGACGTGGGGAACATCGTCCTGCGGGATCGCCAGACACTGGCACAGCATGGCATCGTGATCGCAGTCATTGTTCTGGAACGCGGAAGCAATCAGCTGCTGTCCGGGCCGGACATCGTGACCCGGGGCTTTGTATACGTCCGGGAGAATGAGGAACTGATGGCGGAAATGAAGGAAGTGGTCATGGGATCGGTCATGGAATGCCAGGATCGCCGCATCACAGACTGGGGCAAGATCAAAAATATGATCCGGGATGATCTCAATGATTATCTGTGGAAGCGCATGAAGAGAAGCCCGGTGATTCTGCCGATCATCATGGAGGCATAACGAAGTCCGCATCGGGCTTAAAAATTCGCGCGTGAAAACCCTTCGGGAGGAAGAGCTATGGCACAGAAAAAGAGTAGGAAGAATGGTGGACGGACAGGCTGGCTGGCTGTTCGTGTGATTCTGCGTGTTGCCCTCGGTGTATTGCTGATCGTGCTCCTTGCGGAGGCGGCACAGTCTGCTTATGCCTTTGGCTATTCTGTGTTTACCTCTGAGGCCATGGAGGAGGCGCCGGGAAAAGATGTGGTCGTGACGGTCACCGAAGGGATGTCGGATCGCCAGGTGGGTAAGCTTCTGGAGAGCAAGGGCCTGATCCGGGACAGCCTGGTTTTTACGATTCAGTGTAAAGTCTATGGCTACGAGATCTATCCGGGAAGCTATGTATTCAATACTTCACAGACGGTGACTGAGATGGTAGAGAAGATGTCTGAGGAACCGGAGACAGAGGAAGAGGATAGCAGTTTCCTGCCAGAGGACACTTCGGCATCGGAGAGCAGTCAGGAGGCGGAATCCTCCGGGGAGGAGTGACACCGATGGATGAGATGAGAAAAAAAACGGAGCTCCTGATACCGGCCGGGAATCCGGAGAACCTGAAAATTGCCATCATGTTCGGAGCGGACGACGTCTATCTCGGCGGCGAAAGCCTGAGCCTGCGGGCCGGCTCAAATAACTATTCGATACCGGAAATCAGGGAGGGAGTGACCTTCGCGCATGCGCATGGGGCGAAGGTCTACGTGGCGGCAAATATTTTCGCTCATAACGCGGAGCTGCGGCCGGCGCTGAAGTTCTTTCTTTTATTAAAAAGCATACAGCCGGATGCGCTGATCATTTCTGATCCGGGACTGTTTTCTATGGCGCAGGAGGTGTGTCCGGAGATTCCCGTCCATATCAGCACGCAGGCCAATAATACCAATTATGGCACATATCTGTTCTGGCATAAACAGGGCGTGAAGAGGCTGGTCTCAGCCAGAGAACTGTCTCTGACGGAGCTGCGGGAAATCCGTGCTAACATTCCGGAGGATATGGAGATCGAGACCTTCGTGCACGGCGCCATGTGCGTTTCCTACTCGGGCCGCTGCCTGCTCAGCAATGCCCTTACCGGGCGGGATGCGAATCAGGGAGCCTGCACGCATCCCTGCCGCTGGAAGTCTCATCTGATGGAAGAAACCCGGCCCGGAGAGTACAAGC
>JAJQDL010000005.1 GCA_021202235.1 Lachnospiraceae bacterium | reverse complement strand
ATCGATGAGGTAGTCGGCAGCGTCACCCTCATAGGCTCCGTAGCATTTAGCTATACTGTCAATGTAAAACTGTACCTTGCCTTTTCATATCAATATGCCTCCGTGAAAGCGGACATCAAGCTGGACGGAGAAGTGTCTCTGAGCGGGAAACTGACTCTCGTTGAGATTCCTCTGGGGGAAATCAACATTCCCATCATGACCGAGGTGTATGCAAGTTTTAAACCATCCCTCCAGGCAGAGGTCTCTGGCTCGATTTCCTTCGACTTTGCGGTCAAAACAACGCTGGGCGCTTACTACGACAGCGATCAGTCCGGCATTCACAGCCTGTGCTCCAGCCCTGGTGCCGAATACAAAACAAAATTTGAGGGAACATTGTATATCGGCCTGAAGCTGAAAGGTTCTATTATTGTTGTAGACGAGCGCATAAGTGATCTCAGTCTGGAGGGCACGGCAGGCGCAGAAATAACTATGAAAGAGGACATACAGACCCTTTCCAGCGCCTCATCCAGTAAGAGTCACACCTGCGAGCTGTGCTTTGCCGGAACAGCCACTGCAAAGGTTACCGCCTCTGCGAAGTTTAAGCTTTTGAATGGAAAGGTTGATCTGAAAGCAACTCTGCTGAGTTGCACTAATAAGCTGTTTGACTTCTACTACTCGGGCGATCACGACGAATGGGGTTTCTATGCCACCTGTCCCTATATCAGCTACCTGTGTACGGTCACCGTAACCGACACGAGCGGCAATCCCGTCATTGGGGCGGTTATTACGTGTGATGCGCTGGAGGAGCCTGTGGCAGCCAATGAAAACGGTGTGGCCACCTTCTACCTCCCCAACGGAACCTACTCCCTGGAGGTCTCCGGGAGCGATGACTCCGGGAACGAGCTGACAGGAACAAAGACTCTGACCGTCGCAGACAACAAAAAAGTGCCGGCTGTCACCCTGAGTGAAGAAGGAGGCGGAGGTTCCTCAGCAGGCGGCAGCACGGATGAGGAGGACACCTCCGAATCAGAAGCGGAGGCGGAGACAGTTGCCAGCGGTACCTGCGGGGATGATCTGACCTGGGTGCTGGACAGCAACGGGGTGCTAACTATTTCCGGGACGGGAGCGATGACGGATTTCAGTGCGCCAAACCAGGTTCCCTGGCATAACAGCTATGCAAGTTCTATCGCAGAAATCGTCATGGAAGAGGGAGTGACTTCGATCGGCAGCTATGCGTTTTCTTATTGCACAAACCTGCTGAGCGTGACCATCCCGGATAGCGTCACATCGATCGGCAATCAGTCTTTCTTTCTCTGCGAAAGCCTGACCAGTATAACCATTCCGAAAAGCGTTTACTATATCGACAGTCGTGCATTTCAAAGCTGTTACAGCTTAACCAGCATTGCCGTTGACTCTGAAAACACCTGCTATTCTTCCTCGGATGGCATTCTGTTTAATAACGATTTCACCGCATTCCTGATCTATCCTGTGGGAAAAACGGACACAACCTATGCCATTCCAGACACTGTCACCTACGTTGGCGACTATGCATTCTACAATTGTCTCAACCTGGTCAGTGTGACCATCCCAGACAGTGTCACAGCCATTAGCAGTTATATGTTCCAAGCTTGTTACTATCTGACTTATGTGGCCATTCCGGACAGCGTTACTTCTATCGGAAGTGGTGCCTTTTACGGTTGCAGCCGCCTGGCCAGCGTGACCATCCCGGACAGTGTCACAGCCATCGGTAACGGTGCATTCTCCTACTCAGGCTTAACCAGCGTGACCCTTCCGGACGGTGTTACCTCCATCGATGCATTCGGCAACTGCACAAGCCTGACCAGTGTGACCATCCCGGGCAGTGTTACCTCTATCGGCAGTTATGCATTCTACAATTGCACAAGCCTGACCAGTGTGACCATTCTGGACGGTGTTACCACCATCTATGCCAATGCATTCCTCCAATGCACGGCCCTGACCAGCGTAACGATCCCGACCAGTGTTACCTACATCGGCAAATATGCGTTCTCCGACTGCTGGAATATAAGTGACGTCTACTACACCGGCTCTGAGAGCGAGTGGGCTGCTATTTCCATTTATTCATACAATACAAACCTGACCTCCGCCTCCATCCACTACAACTATGATGCCGATGCCGGCGAGACCTCTGCGGATGAATCCTCAGAGTCCGTCACCGATTCAGAAGCAGAGACGGAGACTGAGACTGAGACCGAAGCACAGCCGGAGGACGAATCTGACACGAGCTCTGATTCTGTACAGGAAGCCGCAACCGCTTCCGGCAGGAGCTTATCCCTGAATTCTTCGCTGTCCGGCCGCGGCGCCGTGGTGTCCCTGATGGCGTACACCGGTTTCACCACCTCCACGGACAGCACACAGACGACCACCTTCACCGGTCTGGTATCGGGCGAGGCGTATGTACTGCTGGTGATGAGGGATGCGGAAGCCGAGGATCTGCTGGCGGCGGATAACCTGCTCTACATCGCCCAGGCCAACGCCGACGAGAGCGGCAGTATCACCTTTAGTTACATCCCTCGGGAGACCGTAGACGGCGCAGTTTCCTATGCCTACGGTACCTCCAGCCAGAACCTGACTGACGCGGAGATTACGCTGGAAGCGGACAGCTTCGCATACACCGGCGGAGCCATTAAGCCTCTGGCCACCGTGATCTATAACGGTGTGACACTGGAAGCGGATGTGGATTACACGATGTCCTATTCGGACAACACAGAAGTCGGTACTGCCACTGCCACAATCAAAGGCCGGGGCGACTACGCCGGAACCGTAACGCAAGAATTTACCATCATCAAAGCGGAACAGACGCTGACCGCCAGCATAGATACCTCCGAGCTTCTGGTGGGAGATACGGCACAGATCACCGCGGCGGCTCAGGGAACTCTCAGCTACGAATCCAGCGACACATCCGTTGCCACCGTCGACGAAACCGGTCTGGTGACAGGCCTGTCGGCAGGTACTGCAGCGATCACCGTCACCGCTGCGGCAACGGACAGCTATAATGCCGCTACAGCGACGCTGACGATTACTGTGACAAAGATTACTAACCTCTCCGACTGCACGGTCACTGTCGCCAGCGTCACCTACACCGGCTCCGCCCTGACGCCTGTTGTCACGGTAGCCGATGAGGACGGCAACACCCTGACCAAGGGGACAGATTATACCGTTACCTGCGAAGACAACATGGTCAATGCCAGTTCGTATGCTGTAACGGTCACCGGCCTGGGAGATTACACCGGCAACGCCACGGCAACATTCACTATTGCCAAAGCAAATCTCTCCAACTGTACTGTCACCGCTGCCAACGCCACGTATACCGGAAAGGCGCTGACTCCCGCTGTCACGGTGAAGAACGGCTCCGCCACTCTGGCCAGCAGCAATTACACGGTTTCCTACAGCAACAACACGAACGCTGGGACCGGGACTGTGACAGTCACCGGCAAGGGCAATTACACCGGCACTGTTACGGCGACATTTACCATCGCCAAGGCAAATCTCGCAAACTATACCGTTACCGCTGCCAACGCCACGTATACCGGAAAGGCGCTGACTCCCGCTGTCACGGTGAAGAACGGCTCCGCCACTCTGGCCAGCAGCAATTACACGGTTTCCTACAGCAACAACACGAACGCCGGAACCGGGACTGTAAAGGTCACCGGCAAGGGCAATTACACCGGTACCGCTACGGCGACATTTACCATCGCCAAAGCCAGCCAGACCGTCACAGCCAGTGCCGGCGCCTCCACCATTTACGCCGGAAAAACGACCACCGTCACGGGCACAGGCACGGGAAGCATCACCTACAGCTCCTCGGATACCTCCATCGCCACGGTCAGCAGCTCCGGCAAGGTCACCGGCAAGAAGCCCGGCACCGTGAAAATTACCGTCAAGGCAGCCGGAAACAGCAACTATAATGCCGCTTCTGCGACCATCACGATCAAGGTCAAGCTGAACAAGGCCACCATTTCCAGCCTGACGAATACCTCCAAAGGCATCACCGTGAAGTGGAAGAAGGTCACCGGTGCCAGCGGCTACTACATCTACCGCAAGACCTCAGGCGGCAAATACAAAAAGATTGCCACAGTGACGGGCGGCTCCACCGTCAAATACACCGACACCGCCGTAAAGAGCAAGAACGGCACGACCTACATCTATGCCGTCCGGGCCTACTCCGGCAGTTCACAGGGCAGCTACACCGGGAAAACCGTTGTCCGCCTGACCGGTGTCAGTATTTCCAACCTGAAAAATGTCAAGACCAAAAAGATCACCGTCAAGTGGAGCAAAAACTCCAAAGCCACCGGCTACCAGATCCAGTATTCCACCTCGAGCAGTTTTTCCAGCAAAAAGACTGTAAAGGTCAAGGGCTACAAGAATGTCAGCAAGACCATTTCCAGCCTGACCAAAGGTAAGAAGTATTACGTCCGGGTGCGCGCCTACAAGACCGTCTCCGGCACCACTTATTACTCTGCCTGGAGCAGCAAGAAGAGCGTGAAGATCAGTAAGTAAGCCGAATACGAATACAGGGAAGGCTCTCCCACAGAGGCGAGAGAGCCTTCCCTGTATTTTATATTATTTAAAATTGGCACTGTTTCAACTATCGCAGAAAGCTGCCGTCCATTTCTATCCCTTCCCCTGCATCCTCTTAATGACCTTCAGCCGGGTGAATTCCTCGCGCTCTTTTTCCTCCAGCGCGCTGCCGATATCGGTCACCAGAGTCTCATAGTGAGGAATGGTAATATTCTTCAGGGCATTGGCTCTCTTCTGGGTCTTCTTGATGTTGGCGGCCAGACGATACGCGGAGTTCTCCACCATGGACAGCCGAATGGTCAGCTCCTTCACCTTCTCGAAGGCCTCCCTGGCCTCGTCAAGCGATTTTTTCGTGCCGTAGTAGCTGTAGGTAGGAGCGACCATCGAAGGGCTCGCTTCCACCAGAGGAATCTCGGTGCCCATGATACTGCGGGTCTTGATGCGGATGGAGGTCTCTTCGGGCACCGTGTAGGAAATTTCCTCCACGCGGCTGATGCCCATCTCGATGTTGGCTTTCTGGAGCGCCTCATAGGCACGGCGGAAGGTGGTATCGATCTGCCCCTGGATATCCCGGGCCTGATCGATCAGTTCCATCAGCTCCCGGATGAGGATATTGCGCTTCTTGTCCATGAGCTCGAAGCCCTGCCGGGACAACGCCAGGGAATTCTTCGCCGCAATGAGATTTCCCTTTGTGGGAAATGTATTCGGATCCATTATTTCCGCTCCTTTCCGCCGCCAGCCGATGTTTCCATCCTGTTGGCTCTGTTTTTTATATCACCCCGAGTCTTACTCTTCTCCGCCTTCTGCAGGCTGATAGAACTCATCCAAGATCTTCGTATCGATCCGATCCAGCTCCTCGCGGGGCAGCATGCCCAGGAGCTTCCAGCCCCGATCCAGCGTCTCCGTGATGCTCCGGTTCTCATCCTCTCCCTGGCCGACGAAGGTATGCTCGAAGGCCTCGCCGAAAGCCAGGTATGTCTTATCAAGATCTGAAAGCTCATCCTCACCGATGACGGAGGCCAGTGCCCGGGCGTCTCCCACCTTGGCATAGCAGGAGAACAGCTGGTTGGCCACGTCCTGATGATCCTTCCGGGTATAGCCTTCGCCGATGCCGTCCTTCATCAGACGGGACAGGGAGGGCAGCACGTTGATCGGCGGATAAATCGCCTGCCCGTGCAGGGACCGCTCCAGCACGATCTGCCCTTCGGTAATGTAGCCGGTCAGGTCAGGAATCGGGTGCGTGATGTCGTCGTTGGGCATCGTGAGGATCGGGATCTGCGTCACCGAGCCCTCCACGCCTTCGACGATACCGGCCCGCTCATAGAGCGTCGCCAGCTCGCTGTACAGATAACCGGGATAGCCCTTTCTTGAAGGAATCTCACCCTTGGAGGAAGAGACCTCACGCATGGCCTCGGCGAAGGAGGTCATATCTGTGAGGATGACGAGGATGTGCATGCCGCACTCGAAGGCCAGATATTCCGCCGCGGTCAGCGCCACCTTCGGTGTGATCAGACGCTCCACGACCGGGTCGTTGGCCAGATTCAGATACATGACCACATGATCAGCGGCGCCGCTCTCCTCGAAGGTACGGCGGAAGAACTCCGCCACATCGTATTTGACACCCATCGCCGCAAAGACGATGGCGAATTTCTCATCCGACTCTCCGCCCAGAGTCGCCTGCCGGACGATCTGCGCCGCCAGCTGATCGTGGGGAAGACCATTCCCGGAAAAGATCGGCAGCTGCTGGCCGCGAATCAGCGTCGTCAGACCGTCGATGGCCGAGATGCCGGTCTGGATGTAGTTCCGGGGATATTCGCGGGTCACCGGGTTCAGCGGCAGACCGTTGATATTCCGGGAAATATCCGAAGTGATGCGCCCCAGCCCGTCCGCCGGCCGCCCGATGCCGTCAAAGGTCCGGCCCAGGATGTCGGGGGAAAGCGGAATCTCCATCGGGTGTCCGGTCAGCCGGGTGTGGGTATTCACCAGAGACATGTTATCCGTCCCCTCGAAGACCTGGATGATGGCTTTCTCCTCATAGAGCGCCACGATCCGCCCAAGCTTCTTTTCCTTCCCGTCCACGGTGAACTCCACAATCTCCTCATACGAGGCGTTCTGTACGCCCTCCAGCACCACCAGGGGGCCGTTGATCTCGCTGAGTCCCAGATATTCTATGGACATGGCTCATCCCCTCCTCTGTCTTATCAAACAAATTCCGCTGTTACTTTCCATCTCTGCGCTTCCTTACGCATTCCGCGCCAGAACGTCCTCGTAGAAGGCATCGATGGCTTTGTGATATTCATCAAACATCTCCGGCTTGTCATTCGGCACATCGTACTTGATGGCGATGACTTGATCGAAGATCTTATTTTCCTTCAGCACTGACATGGGATGGCCCATCGTGACCAGCTCACGCGACTTCTGATAGAGATATAGAATCGTCTCCATCATCAGGAACTGCTTCTGCATGGGCACGCAGGTATCCTCCGGGTGGAAGGCATTCTGCTGCAGGAAACCCAGGCGGATCACGCGGGCGATCTCCAGCACCAGCTTCTGATCGTCCGGCAGCACATCGCTGCCGATCAGCTTCACGATCTCCATCAGGCTGCTCTCCGTATTGAGGAGAGCCACCAGCTGATTGCGGTCATCGACAAACCGCGGGGAGACCATATTTTTATACCACGGCGCCAGGTCGCTCAGATATTCGCTGTAGCTGGTCAGCCAGTGGATGGCGGGGAAATGTCTCGCGTACGCCAGAGACTTATCCAGGCCCCAGAAGCAGCGGACAAACCGCTTGGTATTCTGGGTCACGGGCTCGGAAAAATCGCCGCCCTGCGGAGACACAGCGCCGATGATCGACACGGAGCCCTCGGTCCCATTGAGGTTCAGCATCATGCCGGCCCGCTCATAGAAGGCGGACAAACGCGAGGCCAGGTAGGCCGGAAAGCCCTCCTCGGCGGGCATCTCCTCCAGACGGCCGGACAGCTCACGCAGCGCTTCCGCCCAACGGGAGGTCGAATCGGCCATGATGGCCACATCGTAACCCATATCGCGGTAATACTCCGCCAGCGTTACACCTGTATAGATGGAGGCCTCACGGGCCGCCACCGGCATATTTGACGTGTTGGCGATTAGCGTCGTGCGGTCCATCAGCAGGTTGCCGGTGCGGGGATCCTGCAGCTTGCCGAAGTCCTCCAGCACCTGTGTCATTTCGTTGCCGCGCTCGCCGCAGCCGATGTAAATGATGATGTCCGCGTCAGACCACTTGGCGATCTGATGCTGCGTCATCGTCTTGCCGGTGCCGAAGCCGCCCGGCACGGCCGCCGTCCCGCCCTTGGCGATCGGGAAAAGAGTATCCAGAATCCGCTGCCCGGTAACCAGAGGCCGGGACGCCGGATAGCGCTTATCCGTCGGACGCGGGATGCGGATGGGCCATTTCTGAGCCAGCTTCAGCTCCGTCCGGGTTCCGTCCGCCTGCTCCAGTACCGCGATCGTGTCCTCAATCGTATAGTCCCCGTCGGAAACGGCCTCCACGATCATGCCGGACAGATTCGGAGGCACCATCGACTTGTGTACGATAGAGGGCGTCTCCGGCACCTCCGCGATGATCGTACCGCCGAAGACCTCCTGCCCCACAGTCACCGTCACATGCGTCTGCCACTTCTTCTCCGTATCCAGCGGTGCCACATCAATACCGCGGCGAATGTATTTACCGGAACGCGCGGCGATCTCGCCCAGAGGACGCTCGATACCGTCAAAGATATTGTGCAGGATGCCCGGTCCCAGCAGCACCGAGACCGCGTCGCCGGTGGCTTCCACCGTCTCGCCCGGTTTCAGTCCCGTGGTCTCCTCAAAGACCTGAACCGTCGTCGTATCCTTGTCAAGGCGGATCACCTCTCCCACCAGCTTCTCCGGGCCCACGTAGACCATCTCGGACATTTTGAAGCCGGTATTTCCCTTCAGATAAACGACCGGGCCGTTAATTCCGTAAATGATACCTGTCTTAGCCATTTATATCTCCTCCCGGAGCTGAAAACTCTCCCGCACTTCGGCGGTCCGGCGCGCAAAGGAATGGTCGATCAGAACATTGCGGGAGCGGATGACCGCCCGGGTTCCTCCGCCGAAGCTCTCCTTCGAAGGCAGTATTTCCAGATTGTCCGCCTGCGCCGCCTCAAGCAGCGCGGGAATCTTCTCCTCATCCGTCGGATCCACGTAGATGCGCACCGGAGCGGTTCCGGCGAATTCCACAGCCCGCCGCACCTGTGCCTTCATCCATTCCGTGTAGTCCGGCGTCTCCTTATAGGCGGCAAGCTTCTCCGCCACCTCATCAAACAGCTTCCGGGTCAGTTCCTCCTCCCGGCGGCTGTAGCGGCGTTTCAGCTGAATCTGCTCGCGCGAGATCTCCATGTTGTTGTTCTTGCGAATCTCTTCCGCTTCCGTCTTCAGCTGGAGATCATTCTGTCTCCGGGCCGTCTCACAATGCTCCTCATAGATCTTGTCCAGAGCCGCCTGATAGTCTGCCACTTCCCGGCCGCTCTGCTCCCGGGCCGTGTCCATCGAAATATCGTAAAAGTTCTGCAGTTTCTCTTCTATCGTCAATGCAATCACCCTCTTTTCGGAAGTTCTGTCTCCCTCACGCACTGAGGCGGCCGCGATCCCGCCTGCCGCCTACAGCTTCAGGCCGATGGCCTCATTTACATAGGAAGTAATGAAATCCGGCTTCCGCCCGGTTCCGTGGCGGTCAGGGATCTCCACGATCAGCGGAATCCGCCGGTTCAGCTTCACATCGTCCACCAGCTCGGGGAATTCCCGGCCGAACTTTTCCATCAGGAGAATGATCCCGATCTCCGGATCCGCGATGGCGGCAGTCAGAGCTTCCCGAAGCTCCTCCCGGCCGCTCACTTTGACCCCTTCCACACCGGCCAGGCGCATGCCTGTCAGCGTGTCATTGTTATCGGCAATCACAAGCATCCTCATCGGAACATTCCTCCGTGTCGTCAGACATTACCAAGAATCATGAAAGCGATGACCAGACCGTACAGGCAAACACCTTCAGCCAGTCCCACGAAGATCAGGGATTTACCCAACACGCTGGCATCCTCACTGATCGCTCCCAGCGCCGCGCTGGCAGAGCTGGCCACGGCGATACCGCCGCCGATGCCGGACATACCCACGGCCAGAGCGGAACTGATGTACGCCAGTCCCGTAGCAAATCCCGAATTGGTCGTCACTTCTTCGGCCTCCGCGTAAGCGGTCATATTTCCGGTGAATATCAAGACCGTCGTGAGCATCAGCAGCCCGAAAAAGGCAACCACATTGATCGCCAGAGAGGACTTATACCGTCCCCGGCTGCGCTCTCCCGCCAGGTAAACGCCCCAGGGAAGAATGAAGCTGAGAATCAACGCCACGATTAATGTACCCATAACCAAAGTATTCATAATAACAAAGCCTCCTTATTATTGGCCGTATGGCCATCACGGATCCCCTTGTGGGACCTCCTTTTTATTAGCTTACTTTTACTTCTTTCCGGACAGATCCGCCGGACTCCGCACCGCCTGTCCGTGCCGCAAAGGGACGGAACTCTCTGCCGCCGCCCTGATAGAAACGGCTGAACATCTCATAGTACTCCAGTCGCAGCACCTGAATCCCTACGATCAGGCCCTCCAGGCCGCACACGAAGAGATTTCCCGGGACCACAACCACCATATTGCCGGTTCCGCCGTTCTCGGCTCCGGCCAGCATCAGCACCACTTCCATCATGGCCGCATGGCTGACGGCAAAGGCACCGACACGGACGAAAGACAGCGTATTGGAGAAATAGCTGAGCATCACTTCAAACAGTTCAAAGAAGGTCTGCACAAGAAACATGGGAACGCCTTCCTCAATAAATGGTTTCTGTTTCTCCATGATCCTTGTCAACGGCTCCTTCAATGCCAACAGGATCAGAGGGATACCGAACATCAGCACCAGAATAACCGTAGCCGGAAGAGTATGTCCGCTCATGTACAGGATGATCACCGCCGCCAGAGCTCCATAAAACACCAGTCCCGCAAGTCCATTGGCATCAAACAGGGCGTCCCCCCAATGCTTCGTCTTCACTGCGTTGGCAATATGGAAGATCATCGTCACCAGGATCAGGAACATGCCGAAG
>JAJQDL010000144.1 GCA_021202235.1 Lachnospiraceae bacterium | reverse complement strand
CACCCAGTCCAGGCAGACGCGCGCCTCCTCCTCGCTCTCATGCAGGACCAGCCGTTTTGTTCCATCCGGAGAGACCCAGATCTTTTCCGTTCCTGTTTTCATCTCTTCAACCCAGAGCGTCTCATGAAATCCATACTCCATATCCAGCATCCGGGCCGTCACCGTCCCCTCTGCCGTTCTGCTGGAAAGCCAGACATCCTCCCCGGAAAATCCCGCCTGCACCAGACCATTCCGGGCAAAAATATCCCCGAGATCCAGCCAGCCCGCATCGTAGTCCTCCGCTGCCTTCCGGTATTTCCGCAGATTCTTTAGCTGAGTCCGGGCCGCCTCATCCAAAGCCACTTCATACTCATAGATACAAATGTCTGACACCACCGTCCCGGAGCCATTTTCTTCCTCTGCCGCCTCCTCCGGCAGCGTTACCACGACCACCTTATCCTGCTGTATCCCGCCTCAGCCAGTAAGAGAAAGCAGGAGCATAAGGACGGCGCTGCACAGAAGCCACTTTCTCATATCCCGGTTCCTCCCTTCTCCTCCCCGTCCCGCGGGAAGGTGATACGGAATACGGTTCGTCCCGGTTCGCTTTCTGCCGTAAGAAGACCCTGATGCGCTTCCGCAATCTTTCGGCAGAGAGTCAGACCCAGTCCGGCGCTTCCCTGCTCCCGGGAGCGCGCCTTATCTACCCGGTAAAAAGGCTCAAAGATATGCTCCAGCTCTTCGGAGGAGAGTCCCGGCCCGCTGTTTTTTACAGTGAGATAGATCCCGGCCCGGTTTTCTCCGGTCTCAATCTCAATGGGTGTGTTTTCTTCTCCGTATTTGATGGCATTGTCCACCAGATTTATCAGGAGCTGACGGATGAGTTCCTCCTGCCCCAGGATCCGGCACTCCTCCGGCCCCGTTACGCACAGCGTATTGCCATACCGCCGGGCTTTGAGCTCCATGGACTTCGCCACGTTCCGGGCCAGCCCGGTCAGATCAATCCAAGTCCTCTCCGCTTCCTGCGGGCGGCTTCTCAGATCAAGAAGCTGCCGCACCATCCGCTGCAGCCGGTCGCTCTCCCGCAGGATCTGATCGAGTCCTGTCTCCCACAGCTCCCAGTCTTTCCCTCCATCCTCCTGCAGCAGCTGCGCATAGCCGCGGATCACTGTCAGGGGCGTCTTCAGCTCATGAGTGGCCTGATCAAAGAATTCCTGACGGCTCTCAAGCAGTTCCTGAATCTGTGTCCGGTCTCCCTCAATCCGCTGAAACTGCTCCTGCACCGTGTCCAGCATGCGGCTGTAGTTTCCCGCCAGGACACCGATCTCGTCCTGCCGATGTGTCAACGGCTCCGGGACTGCCGGAATCTGATCTATTTCCTCTTCACACATGCGCTGTGCCGCATGACGGCTGTGTCCGGACAGCCGCAGCAGCGGCGTCACAAAATGATTCAGAAGCAGAAGACACAGGATGAAGGCCAGTCCAAACGTGAAGATCATCACGCCGAGCACCAGACGAACGGTCTGTGCATTTTCCTGCTGCCGGTCCGAATAATCCGCCATGACACGAAGAATCCCTACCTGTTTTCCTGAGACCAGTACGGGCAAAACAAAAGTAACCCGGCAATATTCTGCCCGGTCATACACCATCCGATACACAGCCCGCCCCGCAGCTGCGGCTTCAAACAGTTCCTGCTCCTCCCCGCTTCTGTCTGCCTGAGCTTCCGATGCATCCAGCGGATTTCCCAGACAGTCACAGACCTCTGTCTCCCACTCGGTGACAGCCGCCAGTTCCTCTTCCAGGCCCTCTCCGATCTCTGCGAAGCCCTCCTCATCGTTATTCAGACCGTACGTGACAAGAAGCTGGCGGGCATAAAAATTGGCGTTCTGCCACAGGGAGGTCATCTCCCCGGTGATCTGTTCCTCCAGACGTGTCCTCAGTCTGGTCTGCAGCATCTGATACAGGAAAACACTGCTAAGAAGAAAGATCAGAACCAGTCCCAGCGAGATCTTCCAGCGAATCCCATGCACAAAACCGCCTACGAATCGCTTTCCGCCGCCTTTCTCTAATCTCCTCTCGCCCCTCTTCATCGTTCTCCCCGCTTACTTCCCCGGTCCGTCCACATATTTATAGCCCACTCCATAGACGGTCTGCAACGCCTCCTGCAGCTTCAGCTTTTTCCGCAGTCTCTGCACATGAATATCCACCGTCCGGGTGCCGCCCGGATAATCAAAGCCCCACACCTGCTCCAGAAGCATTTCCCGGGTGAAGACCATGCGGGGATGTTCGAGGAAACAGACCAGAAGATCATACTCCCGGGGCGTCAGCTCCACCTCCTCACCGTTCAGTGCCACCACCCGTTCCCGGCGACGCAGGGTGATCCCGTTTCCGCAGGCCTCCGGCCTCTCCTCCGTGTTCTTCCCCCGCGTCCGCTCTGCACGGCGCAGAACGGTCCGGGTGCGTGCCACGACCTCACGCACATCAAAGGGCTTGGCTATATAGTCATCCGCTCCCGCCTCCAGGCCCCGAAGCTTATCCTCCACACTTTCCTTTGCCGTCAGCATGATGATCGGAATGCAGCAGGTCTCTGTGAGCATCCGGCAGACAGTCAGTCCGCTGACATCCGGCAGCATCCAGTCCAGAATCACCAGATCAGGGGACATTTCTTTCACCCGCCTGAGCCCATCAGCCCCGGTGTAAACGCACTCTGCCTGAAAGCCCTCTCTCTGAAACCCATACCGCAGGATATCAGCGATCGGCTTTTCATCCTCCACAATCAGGATTCTCTGACACATCCTGTCCTCTCTTTCGCAAGTCAGTCATTACGTTTAATTATTGGCATTTTCAACAATCTCGCCGGTTTCGGCATCAACTAAATTCTTAAAGAAAGCCTCATCTTCTCCATCTTTAATTTTCTTTTCAATTATGTCTGAAAGCTTCATTTCCGGGTACGAATATGATAGAGACAAAAGATCTCTCCAGTGTCTCCAGATTGTAAAAATGTTGTAACAAAAATTACAGGATGTTCCAATCGTTGCCCCGTCCTCTCACCCCATTATAGAGTGAAACAACTCGATCACTGCTCCGGCCAGATACAAAATAAGCGCCGCAGCCAAAACGCCGAGAAACGGAAAACCCTCTTCCTCTGCCAGAATATCAGGACGGATCAGACAAAATGCTCTCATTTCCGAATATCTGGCAAAGAGGATGCAAAACATATGATAGGCCGTCACCAGCATCCCTCCCAGGGCAACGGACCAGGTCAGCACAGAAATAAAGTAAAATACTGCAGAGAAAAGCAGAATCTGTGCAGCCAGTCGTAAAGCCTCAGCCCTTATAATAGTAAACCAGGATAACTCCCATGTCAAATACAGCGCCATAAACAGCGGCAAAATAACAAGAAATAATATAAAATCCAGGATGAGCAGATCAGCTGCGCAGGTTTTTCTTCGCCTGCAGACCCTCATCGCCTCTTCGCCCTCATGATTGATCCACATCCGAAGATAAGCAAAGGACCACATCAGACCGCACAACGGGAGCAGAGTCTCCATGTTGCATACCAGGTTTTCCACACATTCTCTCTGCGTTCCTGTCCTTTGACCCACGATCAGAATAGATGGCAGGATCACCCAGGCGATTGCTGCGGGAACAGCCACGAGCAGCCGCGCATGCCGCACCGTCAGCCGGATCAGTCGCAGCCTGTCTCTCATGTCCGTCCTCCGATACAGTACATATATCCGTCCTCTACCGTAGGAGAAACGAAGTTTCCCGGCTGTGTTACATCCGACAGCACCCGCAATGTATCTGCAGCCATGTCTTCGCGCAGCAGCAGATACGGGTCACGGAGCTCCCCCCGCAAAGCAGCCGGGACCTCATACACCTTTCCCTCCGCATGACCAGCCAACTCTTCCGCCGTACTCTGCATTATGACCCTTCCCTGGTTTAAAATGATAATATGATCACAGCTGGACGCCACATCCTCCACTATATGCGTCGAGATCACAACCGTACGTCCCTCCTTTACATGAGCGACCAGATTGAGAAATCGAAGACGTTCCCCGGGATCTAATCCTGCCGTAGGCTCGTCAAAAAGGATTATTGCGGGATCGCCTAACAGAGTCTGAGCGATCCCAACCCTTCGCACCATTCCGCCGGAAAGCGTCCCCATCTTATCATTTGCCCGATCTGTCAGATTCACTTCTTTCAGGCAGTCATATATAATGTCTCTCTGCTCTTTTCCCGGAACTTTTTTAAGTGCTGCAAAGTATTCCAGAACCTCATAGACTGTCAGCTGGCGAAACATGCCAAATTTTTGCGGCAAATAGCCAACCATACCCGGAACATCCAGGCTTCCCCGGGTCGGTCGAAGGATTCCCGTGATACACCGCATCAGTGTTGTTTTCCCCGATCCGTTCGGTCCCAGAAGACCGTATACTCCTGCTTCCAGCCGCAGACTTACCCCCTGTAAAGCCACTTTTTTCCCGAATCTCATCTCAACATTCTGAACCTCGACCATTTCTTTACGCCTCCTCCAGATAGTATAAGAAGTCAATTTGATTTATCTCATGTCCGTCCTCCATAAGCCAGGAATAAACCGCCCGTAGCACCTCCTCTTTTCCCAGACAATCAATCTGGTACAGCATCAGATTATAATAATCCACATACGCAGCCTCCATCCACTGATCAAGTTCTTCATCATCTTCTATATCAAACTCCGACTCGTATTCAAAAAGTATCCCAAAATTCTCATAGGCAGGTTTCTCTACCACAGATTCCAGGTCCTCTGAAAACAGAACTTCCAAGAATGTCTCCCGCAGAATATCAGATCCCGCTGACGTAGGGATCCCGTTTTCAAAATATATTTCAACAATCCCTTCCACAGTTGGCTGCGAGTTGCAGAGCAGAACATGATCTTCCAGCACAACAACCGTTTCTTCACTTCCGACAGCTGTCGAAAGAATGGTGAGCGGTTCCAGAAACAGCTTCTTTCCTTCCAGCGATAATTCCCTCGTTTCTCCCGTTAATACACATAATTCCTCCCACCGTTCTGAAACTTCCATACTGTCGATATTTAATGTCTGCCCTCCGACCGGGCTATATACGTAAAGGACTCCGTCCACTTCCATTTCTGTCAGCAATCCGGCGAAGAGACTCACCGTATCTGTCGTTCCCTCAAACGTGTTCTCTCCTACCCTGGACAGGTTGGAATATACCGTCTTTCCACAGGAAATCTGAACTAAAAAGTCCGTTTCAGGGAAATCAGCGTGAATCGTGTAGCTGCTGCTTTCCTCATCCCAAAGAAGCAGATGCCCTGCCATAGGATACCAGGCAAAGTATCCGGGGAGAGAAATCCCCTGGCTATTGGCATAATATTTGTTACCATTCCCGGAATATCGAATCGTTATACATTCCGTATTTCCCGGTGCCTGAACATCCAGGAAATCTCCATCGCGGGTAAAAGACAGAGCCTCTCCTTCTTCATCAAGGATTTCACTCACTTCATAGCCGTGATAGAGCGTAAAACAATAGGAATCCAGATTCGTCGACGAAACCTTCATTGTAACTTCTGCTTCCAGAGTACTGTTTACCGTAAGAGACAAATCGTATTTCTCCACCTGAAAATCTGCCTCCTCTACCTCCCCTGTACCATGTGAATCCCGCCAGGTATCCTCATCCATAATCACCGCTTCACGAGAATCCTTCATCACAATGCAGTCATCACCCCGCAGTGCGAAACGCACACCGCAAAGCAGAGAAAGGAAAAGACAAAGTCCTGAAGCAACAGAATATATTCTTCCTCTCTCCCTTCTGAATCTCCCGAACAGAATACACAGGAAAAGCAATGTCCAGAAGGCAGCCAGCACCCATCGGCAGGTCTCCATACCAACGCCATACACTGCATCGGCTGTCCAACCCGAATTTGGTACGGTAATCGCGAACCAATCCAGAACCGATGCCAGAGAAAATTCCGCAATCGTGCTTCCTGAATAAAGCAATAAGGCAACCGGACTGCACAGCAAAGTGATAAGAATCATCCAACAATAGGCGGTAGCCCGGCTTATCTCTCTCAGAATTATCCCCAATAAAATCCCCAGCACACCCGGCATAAAAACATACAAAAATACTGCTTTCAAAGCATGGCTGAGATAAGACGGATAAGATAAGTTTCTCAAATAATAGTCCGCAACCTGAAACCCAAAGACAAGTGCACTCCAAAAAAACAGCAACATCAGCAGTGTGATCATCTCTGCAAGCACCAGATTTCCACTGGCTTTCGCGGAAGCCAGACTCTCTTCTCCATTCGCTCGCTGAAGCATGGAGGACAATTCGTAACCGGCAAATGCAAAATATAAGAACCCCAAAACTCCCAGCAGGAGACTGCTGGTAAGGTAGTCCACCGCGGAAGCTTCTTTTCCCAGGAGAGAACCTAATGCCATACAACTAATCATCAGAAGTATCAGATAGGGAAGAAAAAGCCAGGCCGTTCTCAGATATATTTTTCTTGAAATACGCAAAGAATATGTCATCATATGAACACCTCCATCAGAAAAATTTGCCGTCGCCCGATGTACAAAGTGCTGCTTTCCCGGCTTCATTTTTCTTTCCTGTAATGAATAATAAGAGGAAGATTCAAAGGACATACTGAAAAATTTCAGAATATTTTTCGAGAAATTTCCAAAGTATTTCTAAAGAAGCAAATTGGACAGGGGACGGTTTTTCGTCTCCCGCCCGTGTTTCTTGAACCAACCCTTACGTATAATAAGGGCAGAAGTTCTCTCCATTGTCTCCAGATTGTAAAAATATTGTAACCAAAATCACATGTTTCTCAGAATATCAGCAATACAGGCTGCGATATTATACTTTCACGTACCGTGTCGCTCTTGATGCGCCGATTCGTTTGATTGTTCCGTCTTTCACCATGGCGCCGAGGACCGCTTCAACGGTTGTCGGACTGACATCGGGCAGAATCTTACATATCTCCGCTTTGGAAAGCGGTGTCAAGCTATTTAATATGGTCGCTTCAACACGTGCTTTCTTTGTGATTCTTTTTCCATGAAGAACCGCGAAACGCTTATCAAGCTCTTTGTAACACATATAAAGCATGGATAGAAAATTTTCGATAAACGGGAAATAGCTGTTTTCATTTACGTCCCATCCTTCGGAGGATTGGCGGAGGGATTCATAATAATAGGCTTTATAATTGTTGATCTGCTCTTCAAAGGACACATATTTTCCTGCATCAAATCCGTTTTTATACAGAAGCAGCAGAGAAAGCAGCCTTGACATTCTGCCGTTCCCGTCACGAAACGGGTGGATGCAAAGGAAATCAAGAATCACACAGGGAATTAAAAGGAGCTGGTTTATGCAGGGGCGCTTTGAGGCACTTCCCACGGAGGAAGTCAGAAGTTACAGGTATATCCGGACACTACGACCGGCATCACGGTGTCATCTCACAGCTAACGATCTCTCCATCGGAGTAAAACTCAAGATGCACCGAATCACCGGCTTCCAGGATGAGCATGGCTTCATTCTCTGCGGCCAGCGCACGGTAGACGCTGCCGTCCTCCGCGACCAGATAGATCCAGGTGTTCCCGTCCACGGTGATATAGCGCACGGCAGCGAGGATGATATCAGTCTCCAGCACTTCCGCATTCTCATCCTCATCAGCGGTATCCTCCAGGCCGAGAAGCGACTTGTATTTGCGGATGCACTCCTCCTGCGTGGAGGCGGTAGTCACCAGGTTGTACTGCTCGACGTTGACGGCCGCGTAGAGCTTCACCAGACCGCTGGAATCCTTCAGCACCATGATATAGGTGGGACTTCCCTCGACGTTGATCAGGGAGGGGAAGCTGGCCTGGTAGCCCTTCTCCTGCACCTCGCCCTCCGCTGCATCCATAGCGGACTGCTCGTCCGCGCCGGCGATCGAGTAGAAACGGGCTTCGCCGGTGCGCTCGTTAGCAAGCAGGAAGCCTACGTTGGAGCTGTCGCTGTTGACGGAGGTCACGCCCGTATAGATCCAGATGTCGCCGCCCTGAGCCACATAACCGTAGTCGCAGGCGGGCACCGCATCACTCGTATCGTCCTCCGCGACATCATAGGTCGTGATCTGCTTACAGCCCTTCATGGTGAAAACGGAATTGAGGAATCCGCCCGACAGCGTACCATACCAGTTGTATTGTGTGCAGAGAAGATCGCCGCTGTACACGAGATCGACCCAGCCGGGCACCTCATCCACTCCATAGCGGGTCAGTTCCCCGGTGACGGGATCCAGCAGGATGGCTCCGGCCACGGTCTGACCGCCGAAAAGCCCGATGGTACGCTTGTATACCGTGCTTATATAGTAAGGATTCCCCTCTTCATCGATTTCAAAATGCGCGCTGCCCAGGAGCGCCGTCGGATAATGAATCCGTATATAACGGTCCGCATCCTGCAGGAAATAGGCGGAAGGGACATAGATCATACCCTCCTCCAGCCGCACATACTCGGCGGACATGGACACTGGGTCCACCGTGACATAACCTGGTACGCCCTCGCTCCGGTTTTCCAGCCATTTGAAGAAACCGGCATAAACCAGCGCGGAGACCTTCAGGGGCGAACCGTCACGATCGATCTGCACATAGTCTGCCGATACATCCTACTGACTCACCACGTCGGTCAGCGAACCGATCTCCCGGTCACCGAGCTTCTCGGCGGAGGTCGTGTCCATCAGCGCGATGGCATCTGTATTCAGCGTCTCCGCCAGATCTGTATCGAATTCCGCATCGGTCACTTCAAGAATCGAGGCATAGGATTTCGCATGAAACAGCGGCGAGGAGGCGATCATTAAAATGATAAAGAGAAGCAGAATAACCGGAGACGCTGCCAGACTCACCCGGCAGGAAATATGTTTCCTCCCCGCGGCATCACGGTCTGCTCCGCGCTGATACACGGAGACATTGTATACGATCGCGAAGAGCAGCAGGACAAAGAAGGCCATGACCCAGAATCCCGTGCTGTACAGATTGAGCGGCACCAGAAGGAAATATTCGAGCACCAGCCAGAACACCAGCGCCAGGACAGCGCTGAGCACCAGAGAGCGCCCGCGGGCAGCCCCCGGATTCGCAGCCACGGTTTTCCTGTGAAGCTTAAGCGGGGTTTTCTTCTTTCCGCCCTTTTTGCTCCCGGCGGATTTCCGGGATTTAGCGGATTTTGTGCCCATTGTGCTTTTTGAAGAGGTTTCCTTTGTTTCGTTTTCCATATTCGTATTCTTTTCTTCTGCCATTTATTGATTCCCCCTTATCTATTTCTCTCCTGTGAAGTCTTCTCAAATATATAAACCCCCCAGAAGCCCCTGCGAATATCATGTTTAAGAAAATCCACACTTTATTCCAGACACTACACGATGTTCTTTACACAAAACACCGTACTCTTGGAGAAACTTGAATCTTCATAGTCTCAGCAGAACACCTCTCTCCGGAATCCCGTCTCCGTCACGATCTCCCGCATAGCGCAGTCCGTCGCTTCCCGTGGGACTTCAGGATAGATCTGATAATCAAATCCGACCCCGATCGTAACATGCATCGGATAAGTCGCCAGATAGCGATCATAAAACCCGCCGCCATACCCTACGCGGAAGCCCTCCATATCGTAGGCCACCCCCGGCACCAGAAAGAGCACCGGCTCGCGCTCCGTAACCAGCGGGCAGCCTTCCCGCGGCTCCCGGATGTGAAAGCTCCCTTCCTCCAGGTTGTCCCAGGAAGTGATCTGATAGAAATCCATCGTCTTCCCATGGACCCGGGGCACTGCCACCTCGAGGCCGCGCGCCCAGGCATCCTCGATGAGAGAAGAGAGATCGACTTCCCCCTGGGTTGCGATGTAGGCATAGATAATCCGGCTTTCACGGTACAGAGGCAGTTTCTCGATATATTCACAGATGCAGCGGCTCTTTTCCTGCCGCATCTCCTCGGACTGAGCTGTGCGCCGTGCGCGGCATTCCCTGCGAATTTCTTTTTTTGTCATATATATCTCCCAAGGCATCTGCCCGGTATTCCATGAGTCTGTTCATACGCTGAGCACGTCTCTTGTTTTTCTTCATCCTCAGTGCTTTCTCATCATGTTCTCCGTTGCTCTGTCCGTCTTTTCAGTGTGTCCTCTTCTTTCCGCCATACTTCTCTCCCAGATTTTCCCGTCTCCCGTCGGGATACTGGATCGTCGTAGTGTCCAGTTGGCCGCGCAGATTCGCGCGGATGGCGGCGATGTACTCCTGGCGCAGACGGTCCTGCTCCTCCTTCTCCTCCGGCGTCAGGGTGCCCGCCTGCTTTTTATGATACAATTCGTTGATTCTCTCGATATCCTTCATGTCCATCTCTGGTACCTCCTGATGATCTCTTCCGCGACTTTCATTCCATCCACTGCCGCCGACGTGATGCCGCCGGCGTATCCAGCTCCCTCCCCGCAGGGGAAAAGCCCCGCCAATTCACTTTCAAAATGCTCATTCCGCAGGATGCGCACCGGGGAAGAAGTTCGGCTCTCCACACCGGAGAAGACGGCATCCCGCCGGTCGAATCCGGCGATCTTCCGCCCGAAGGCGGGCAGAGCCTCGGCGATCGAATCGCCGATCGCCCCCGGCAGCGCCGCCCGCAGATTCCCCAGCTGATATGCGCCGCTGATGTCCGGCTCCACATCGGCGAAGGTGATCGCATCCGGGTCGTAGATCATGTCCATGGATGACTCCATGCTGTCCGCGTGCCTGCCCAGGGCGGGGCCAAACATGGCCCGGGTCATGGGGTCGGCTGGGGCGAA
>JAJQDL010000167.1 GCA_021202235.1 Lachnospiraceae bacterium | reverse complement strand
GGCGACAAAAGGTATTTTGTCGCCTTGATACACGGATTGCTACGCGCCGAGGCGCTCTCGCAATCCTAAAACATTCGTAATCCGCGCATTTTTTGCAAAAATAGCGCTACTTACTCATGTTTTGCGGGACCCAAGGTCATGAAATGGAACGCAAGCGTTCCATTTCTGACCTTTTGTCCCTTGTATCATCCTATAGCATATCTGCTACATCATACACCATCCGGTCAAAAATTTCAATGAAGATTCTATGATGATTTCCTTATTGCCGGGGCTTTCATTCCTCCAGCAATTCTTTCAGAATCGCGTTCACCTTCGCCGGGTCAGCCTGGCCCTTCATGGCCTTCATGGTCTGACCCACCAGGAAACCGACCGCCTTCTTCTTGCCGCCCCGGTAATCCGCCACGGACTGAGGATTCTTCGCCACGATCTCCTCGATGACAGAGCGAAGAGCGCCGTCGTCGCTGACCATGCCGAGCCCCTTCTCTTCCACATAGGCAACCGGGTCAATGTCATGATAAAAGATTTCCTCAAAGACCTCCCGGGCCGTACCGCGGTTGATCTTTCCCTCTTCCAGTAACGTGATCAGCCCTGCCAGATGCTCCGGCGAGAAGGCCAGCTCCTCCGGTGTCTGATTATTCTCCTTCAGCAGCCGCATGGTATCCACCATCAGCCAGTTGGAGACCTCCTTGGGCTTCTTTCCCGGAGCGATCACCGCCTCAAAGAGATCGGCCATCCGCTTGGATTCCGTCAGGATTCCGATGTCATAGTCGGGGATATCATACTCTTTCCGGTAACGGGCCATCTTCGCTTCGCGGAACTCCGGCTGGGCCGCGCGAATCTCCTCCAGCCATTTATCATCGATCACTACGGGCACCAGATCCGGCTCCGGGAAATAGCGGTAGTCCTGCGCGTCCTCCTTGGAGCGCATGGCGTACGAATAGCCGCCTGCATCGTCCCATCTGCGGGTCTCCTGGATCACAGGCTCTCCCGCCTCCAGCAGATCGATCTGACGGTTTTTCTCCCCCTCGATGGCCCGGGCGATGGCCTTGAAGGAGTTCAGGTTCTTCATTTCCGTGCGGATGCCGAGCTTCCCGCTCCCCACTTCACGCACGGACAAATTTACGTCGGCCCGCATGGACCCCTCCTGCAGCTTGCAATCGGAAGCGCCCAGATACTGAATACGCAGACGCAGCGTCTCCAGGTAGGCGATGACTTCCTCGGCGGAACGCATATCCGGCTCCGAAACGATCTCGATCAGCGGCACGCCGCTGCGGTTGAAATCCACCAGCGAGCAGTCCAGCCACTCGTCATGGATCAGCTTTCCGGCATCCTCCTCCATATGGATCTCATGAATGCCGATGGATTTGGGACCGTTCTCCGTCTCGATGTCCACATGTCCGTTGCGGCAGATGGGCAGATAGAGCTGGGAGATCTGGTAATTCTGCGGGTTATCCGGATAGAAATAATTCTTGCGGTCAAATTTCCCGTTGCGCGTGATCTCACAGTTCGTGGCCAGACCCACGGCCACGGCGTATTCCACGACCTTCCGGTTCAGGACCGGCAGGGAGCCGGGCATCCCGGTGCACACCGGACAGGTATGCGTGTTGGGCGCGCCGCCGAATGCGGTGCTGCAGGAACAGAAAATCTTCGTCTTCGTGGCCAGCTCTACGTGAACCTCCAGGCCAATCACTGTCTCGTACTCTCTCATCTTCCTCACTCTCCCTTCAAACACCCGGCAGCAGGGTACGACAGCGGCTCTCTCGCCTGCTCGTAGCTGTACGCAGCCCGGATCAGCTTCTTCTCCTGGAAGCAGTCCCCGATCAGCTGCATGCCGATGGGAAGTCCTCTCGAATCCATGCCGCAGGGGACGGAGATGCCCGGCAGTCCGGCCAGATTCACGGAAATCGTATAAATATCGCCCAGATACATCTGCAGAGGATTCTGCAGGCTCTCACCCAGGCGGGGCGCCGTTGTGGGCGCGGCCGGCGCCAGGATCATATCATACCGGGAGAAGGCACGGTCGAATTCCTGCTTGATCAGCGCCTTGGTGCGCAGTGCCTTCAGATAATAAGCGTCATAATAACCGGAGCTGAGGACAAAAGATCCCAGCATGATCCGCCGCTTCACCTCCGGGCCGAAGCCCTCGGAGCGGGTCTTCTTATACATATTGTGGAGCCCCTCATACTGCTCCGTGCGGTAGCCGTATTTCACACCGTCGAAGCGGGCCAGGTTGGAGCTGGCCTCCGCCGAAGCGATGACATAATAGGCGGGAATCGCGTACTCCACCAGTCCCAGGTCAAATTCCTCCAGGATCGCTCCCTTTTCCTCCAGAACGTGAGCCGCAGCCAGAATCGCGCTTTTCACCTCGGGATCCAGTCCCTCGCCGAAATAACCGCGGGGAATGCCGATTCGTATGCCCCGCACATCGTCCACCAGCGCCGCCGTAAAATCCGTATCCTCCCGGGCAATGGAGGTGCTGTCGCGCTCATCATGCGCTGCCAGCATCGTCAGCAGGGCAGCACAGTCGGTGACATCCCGGGCAATGGGTCCGATCTGATCCAGCGAAGACCCATAGGCAATCAGCCCATACCGGGAAATGGTTCCGTAAGTGGGCTTCATCCCAGTCACACCACAAAAGGAGCTGGGCTGGCGAATAGAACCACCGGTATCAGAACCCAGGGCGCAGACAGCCTCCCCGGCCGCCACCGCCGCACAGGAGCCGCCGGAGGAACCGCCGGGTACATGGTGCGTGTTCCAGGGGTTGCGTGTCACGCCAAAGGCAGAGGTCTCTGTCGTACTCCCCATGGCGAACTCGTCCATATTTGTCTTCCCCAGGATCACCATGCCGGCTTCCCGCAGACGGGTCACCGCCCCCGCGTCGTAGGGGGGCACAAAATTATAGAGGATCTTCGAACTGCAGGTGGTTTTTAAGCCTTCTGTGCAGATATTATCCTTCACGGCAATGGGAACTCCTGCCAGGGGTCCTGTCAGAGTCCCGTCATCGATCTTCGCCTGAACCCGGGCGGCCTCCCGCCGGGCGCCCTCGGCATCCACCGTTACAAAGCTGTGCACCGGCTCTTCTTTTGCTTCGATCTCCGACAGCGCCGCCTCCTCGGCCTCAAGCACACGAATCTCCCCCGCGCGTATTTTTTTTGATAGCTCAACCGCTGTATAGTCTGTCGTCTTCATTGCTTCCTCCCCGTCACTCCACTGTTTTGGGAACTACAAACTGTCCCTCATGCTCTTCCGGCGCGTTGGACAGCACCTTCTCTCTCTGCTCCCCGTTGCGCACCTCGTCCTCGCGGAATACATTCTGTACCGGAAAGACATGAGACATCGGTTCCACTCCGGAGGTATCCAGTTCATTCAGCTGGTCGATGTAATCCAGCATCTCGGCCATGTCCTTCTTGGCACGCTCCTTCTCCTCCGGCGACAGCTCCAGCTTCGCCAGAATTCCCACGTAATCAATGGTTTCATCTGTTATGATATTTGCCATGACACACTCCTTTTTCTGCTGCACAGATATCAGAAACGCCCCGGCGCGTGCATACACTGCACCGGGGCGAATGTCATTCATCCGCAGTACCACCCGTCTCAGGACTCCCTCGTCCTCTCTGCTGGTAACGGCAGCCGCCCGCTTTCGGGCTATCTTCATTCGTACAAGACTTTACGATACTTTGCCCCTCTTGTCAAGGGGAAGCAGCCGTTCCGGCTCCTTTGCCCGGGGCGGCATCATACGGTCTCCACAGGAAAAATCAGACGTTGAACTCTCCGGAATACACTTCGGTCGCCGGGCCGCACATCTCTACGTGCCCCGTCTCTTCTTTCCATTTGATATTCAGAGTTCCGCCCAGAAGCCGCACATCGACGCTGCGTCCCGTGTATCCGGCCAACGCACAGGCCACCGCCGTGGCGCAGGCTCCGGTTCCGCAGGCCATCGTCTCGGCCGCGCCGCGCTCCCACACCCGCATCTTCACATGCTGGCGATCCACCACCTGGACGAACTCCACATTGGTACGATCCGGGAAACGGGGATGATTCTCAATGACCGGCCCCAGCTCCCCGATCTTCAGGCCGTCCACATCATCCACGAAGAATACTGCATGCGGGTTCCCCATGGAAACGGGGATCATGCGGAGCGTCTGGCCGTTCACCTCCAGCTCTTCCCAAATCTCTGTCTCTGTCAGGAGAACCGCCTCCTCCGGTGTCACCGTCCGTTCTCCTCCGCCGGTCAGCAGCACCGGCAGCCCCATATCCACATTCGCCAGGCTGACCTTGCCGTTCTTCACGGTCAGTTCAATCTCCTTGATCCCCGACAGCGTCTCGATACGAACTGTGGTCATATTGGTCATCCCATGATCGTATACATACTTGGCCACGCAGCGGATGCCATTCCCGCACATCATCGCCCGGGAACCATCTGCATTATAGATGTCCATGCAGAAATCCGCTTTCTCCGACGGTTTGATCAGAATCAGGCCGTCCGAACCGATTCCAAAATGCCGGTTGCTGACCAGTTCGGACAGACGGCCGGGATCCATGGGCAATTCTTCCTCGAGACAATTTACATAGACATAATCGTTGCCGATCCCGTGCATTTTGGTAAATTTCATCAATGCACCCTCCTTCAGTTCCTGTTTTTACGACACAGTCCCCCTCAGGGACTTCCAGGCAGCGCGGTCCCTCTCTGTGCGCACATATAGTAAACGACTTTATGTCGTTCACAGTAAATCTTTAGTATCATAGCATAAATCTATGTATGTGTCAAAGACCGCGGGACGACAAAGTTCGTTCTTCGCCGTCCCGCGGTCCCGGGTTCTTTGTTTATTCAGTTCAGATAGTCTCCCACTGCCGAGTTATTGTACTGCTTGATGATCTTCACCATGATGGAGCCATCCGGCTGTTCCGTCTCCTCGACGATCTTGTACTGCGTACGATTCTTCTCCAGTCCGCTCTTATAGTGCTCATATTCCTGCTGCACCAGCTTCACGGCCTGCCCATGGGGCAGATCGTCCTTCAGCATGAAGTGGAGCGTCTGGCAGATGCAGGCCGCCTTCACTCGTTTCACCCTTGTCACCTCCTTCTGACATCTCTGTCAAAATTCTCCTTGCGGCAAGTGTCATACCCCTGTTTTCGCAGATACCGTCACTGATGCACGAATAGAGAAAAGCAGCGAAACAACTGGTCTTACGCCGGTGTTCCGCTGCTCGCTGTATAATAATTATATCGTAAATTTATTCAAATTTCAAAGTGAAATTCGTATAAAATTGAAATTTTTTTGTGTTTCTGAAGGACGCGGCCCTTTCCCATTCTGAGATTCTTTCTCTCTTTTCCCTCTTGACGTCCCACCTGTCACCTGCTATACTGAACCACGATTTGTATCATATGAGACACTTTTTGAGGTTTTTACCATGCTGACAATGCAGGAACTGGAAACGCTGGCCGCCTCCCCGCTGTTCGGGGACTGGCAGCCGGAAGAGCTGGCCGCTCTGCTCGAGACAGTGGAGTGGAAGACACAGGACTTTGCCCGGGGCGAAACGATCTACACGCCGGGCTCTTTCCGCCGGGAGCTGGCGGCCATCCTGTCCGGGCAGGTGCTGGTGACACGGGCGGAGGGTGAACTGGTGGTGAGTCTGCTCACGCCCGGCTCCCTCTTCGGAGCCGCCGCCCTGTTCAACGACGAGGAGGCCTATGTCTCCACGCTGACCGCCCGCTCCGCCTGCCGCATCCTCTTTCTGCCGCAGGCTTCGGTGCAGGTGCTGATCGACAGCCAGATGTCCTTCCGGCGCCGCTACATCCGCTATCTGTCCGGCCGTATCCGTTTCCTCTCCGACGAGGTGGACGCACTGAGCCGGGGAACAGGGGAAAAGAAGCTCTCCGCCTATCTCCTCCAGCACATGGATGAGAAAGGGCTGGTGCAGCCCGGCTGCTCCATGACAGAGCTGGCCGCGCGCCTGAACATCAGCCGCGCCTCCCTCTACCGGGAAATGCAGAAGCTCGAGGAGCGGGGCGCATTGATCCGGCACGGAAAAACTCTTATGATACAAAAACCGGAGGAGCTGTCCATCGAGAGGTGAATCTGCAGACACCTCGCAGAAATGAACATTCTCCTTAAACGCCTAATCATCAAACATGCTCATCACAGACTGCGCAGGCAGCGATTGCCTGTGTGAGCGTGCGTAAAGGAAGGAATCACACATTATGAAAAAGAAAATGACGCGCACATTTCTGACTCTGCTGCTGGCACTGGCCCTGACTCTGGGACTTGCCGCCTGCAGCTCCTCATCCACGGAGACAACCACCACGGAGGCCGAGGAAGCTACAACCGCAGAAACACAGGAAGAGACTACGGCTGCCGCGACAAGCGGAGCAGAAGAACCCTCTTCTGCCGCCGAGACAGCGGAGACGCAGGCAGACACCTCTTCTGAGGGAACTGAGATCAACATCGCCGTCCTCGCCGGTCCGACCGGCATCGGAGCTGCCAGTCTGATGGAGGCCAATGACGCCGGTGAGACTGCCAATACCTATAACTTCACCGTGAGCTCCGCCAACGACGATGTGGTGGCCGGTCTGACCTCCGGTGAATTCGACATCGCCGCCGTTGCCACCAATGTGGCGGCCAACCTGTACAACAAGACCAGCGGCGCCGTACAGATCTGCGCACTGAACACCTACGGCGTTCTCTACATTCTGGAGAATGGAGAGAGCATCGGGAGCATGGCCGATCTGGCCGGCAAGACCGTTTACGCCACCGGTCAGGGAGCCAATCCCGAGTACGTGCTGGAGTATCTGCTGGAGCAGAACGGCCTGACCTGGAGCACCGACGGCAGCGAAGCCGACGTGCAGATCGAATTTATGGATTCTGAGACGCTGAGTACCGGCATGGCCTCCGGTGAATACGAGGTCTGCATGCTTCCCGTCCCCGCTGTCACCAGCGTTCTGATGCAGAATGCGGACGTCCGCGCCGCGCTTGATCTGACCGAAGAATGGAACAACGTCACCGACGAGGGCCAGCTCACCATGGGCTGCATCGTCGTGCGCAGTGAATTTGCCGCAGAGAACCCGGAAGCGGTCGCCGCCTTCCTGGAAGAGTACGCCTCCTCCATCGAAGCCGTCCAGAGTGACGTGGAACACGCGGCTGAGCTGTGTGAGACCTACGGCATCGTCGCCAAGGCCGCTGTCGCCGCGCAGGCCATTCCCGACTGCAACCTGTGCTGCGTCACAGGCGAGGAGATCCGCACGACCATCGAGCCCTACTACAACGTTCTCTATACGGCCAATGCCGATTCCATCGGCGGCGCCCTGCCCGGCGACGACTTCTACTTTGTCGCCGCGGCGGAATGAAGCCCGCTCTTAAAAACAGAATAGCAAAATCCGCTCTGCCCGCCGTCTTCTGGCTGGCGGTCTGGCAGGGCGCGGCCGCCTGGGTGGATCAGGAGCTTCTGATCCCTTCCCCCCTTGCCGTTCTGCGGCAGCTGGGGGCGCTGGCGGCCATGCCGCTCTTCTGGCGCAGCGCCGGGCTCAGCCTGCTGCGCATTTTCAGCGGCGCTCTCGGAGGAACGGTTCTGGGTATTCTGTGCGCCGTTCTCACCTGCCGCAGCCGCTGGGCTGACCGGCTCCTCTCCCCTGCCCTCCGGGTCATCCGCTCCACACCGGTGGCCAGCTTCATCATCCTGCTCCTGCTGTGGTTCCCCACCGGTCGGGTACCGGGCATCATTTCAGGGCTTATGGTGCTGCCGGTGATCTGGGAGAGCGTCGGCGCCGGGATCCGGAATACGCCGCCCGAGCTGCTGGAAATGGGCAGAGCCTACCATTTTGGCCGCCGGAAGACCATCCGCTATGTCTATATCCCGGCCATCCGGCCGCATTTCGCCTCCGGCGTCTGCAATGCCATCGGTCTGGCCTGGAAGTCCGGAGTAGCCGCCGAGGTACTCTGTCTTCCCAAAGCCTCGATCGGCACGCAGATCTATTACTCAAAGATTTACCTGGAGACACCCGCCCTCTTCGCCTGGACCCTGGTCGTCATCCTGCTCTCTCTCCTGCTTGAAAAGCTGATACGGCGGATCCTGGGCGTGAAAGGAGGCGACGCAGCATGAAGATCACCGACGTTTGTTTCTCCTATGGCGAAAAAAGTGTCCTCGAGCATTTCAGTCTGGAGCTGCCGGATACGGGCGTCACGGCTCTCGCCGGTCCCTCCGGCTGCGGGAAGACCACTCTGCTGCGGATCCTCGGCGGACTGGAGACGCCCCTTGCCGGAACGCTGGATACCCCTCCGGCTCACCGAACTGCCTTCCTCTTCCAGGAAAACCGTCTGCTGCCCGGCCTCCCCGCCGCGGAGCAGATTCGCCTGGTCCTCCCGCCCGGAGGCGATCCCCTGCCCTGGCTGAAGGCTGTAGGGCTTTCTGAGGAAGCAAAGACTCCCCCCGACGAACTCTCCGGCGGCATGCAGCGGCGTGTGGCACTGGCACGCTGTGTTGCCTACGGACGGGTCATAGACCTCTTCCTGATGGATGAGCCTTTCACCGGCATCGATCCGGGCCGCGCCCGGAGCCTGATGGATTTCCTGCGCAGCCTCGGTGTCCCCGTCCTCTGCACAGCCCACGACGCCGAAACTCTGGAGCTGGCCGACCGGGTCATCCGCCTGGTAGGGCCGCCGCTTTCCCCTGCTGCCACCCCACGATCCGCGGCGTCAGCCCGGACCTTCTGACTCCGCCCGCATATGGCGGCAGGGAATCCCTGCCGCATCCGGCTGTCCGGCAGAGATCAGCGCCTGCTTATCTCCGTGCGTCAGCTGCTTGATCTCCCACTCCCGGCGCATGGCCTCCTGCTTCGTATCCCATATCTCATAGTAAGCCAGCCGCACCGGCCGCCGGGGCTTCGTGTATTTGGCGCCCTCGCCGCGGTTATGTGTCTTCGCCCGCTCCGCCAGATGGTTCGTCCAGCCGGTATAGAGACTGCCGTCGGCGCAGGAAAGGATATACGTATAATTTTTCTCCATCAGAGACGGCGCTCCGCCGCGACGGCGTGTCCCTCCAGTCCCTCACCGCGGGCCATGCGGGCAACCAGCGGAGAAATCGCACTGGAAGCCTCTCTGGTCATGCGCTGCTGCGTGCAGGTCTTAAGGAAGGTCCCCACCCACACGCCGCCGGTATAGCGGGAAGCCCGCACTGTGGGAAGCGTGTGGTTAGTACCGGAGGCGTAGTCGCCAAAGACTTCTGCCGTATTTTCTCCGATAAACAATGATCCGTAATTGTGCAGGTCAGGAATCAGGGCATCCGGATCAGCCACATTCAGCTCCAGGTGCTCCGGCGCATAAGAATTTGCCAGCTCCACGGCCTCCGCCAAACTCTCCGCCACGGCCACCTCGCCGTAGGTCTCCCAGGACCTCCGGGCGATGCCCGCGGTCGCCAACGTCTCAAGCTCCTTCTCCACGTCCCGCATCACGGCCTGTCCGAAGGCATCGTCGGTCGTCACCAGGATTCCCTTGGCATTGGGGTCGTGCTCCGACTGCGCCAGCAGATCTGCCGCCACTGTCGCACTGGCTCCCGACCCGTCGGCGATGACCAGCACCTCGCTGGGTCCCGCCACGAAGTCGATGCCCACCTGGCCGTAGCACTGGCGCTTCGCCTCCGCCACATAGCGGTTGCCCGGCCCCACGATCATGTCTACCGGGGCGATCTCATCCGTCCCGTAAGAAAAGGCGGCGATCGCCTGCGCGCCGCCCACCACATAGATCTCATCGGCCCCGGCCAGATCCATGGCCACGAGCGTCTTGGCATGAATCAGATTCGTCCCCTTCACCGCCGGCGAGCAGGCGGCGATGCGCCCCACTCCGGCGACCTTTGCCGGCGTGATCAGCATCAGCGCCGTCGAGTACAGCGGATAGCCGCCGCCGGGCACATAGCAGCAGCAGGAGCTCACCGGAAGGATGCGATGTCCCAGGAAAATCCCCGGCTGGGGGCTGAAATCCGCGAGCTCCGTCACCGTCTCTCTCTGCGCCCGTGCGAAGGCCTCGATGTTGGCTCGCGCCTCCTTCAGATCGGAAAGCTCCTGCTCCGTCATCTGCGCATAGGCTGCCTCGATCTCCTCCCGGCTCACCCGCAGGCATTCCCGCTCACAGCCGTCAAACGTATGATTGTACTCCCGCAGCGCCGCGTCGCCGTTTGCACAGACATTGTCAATAATTCCTGTCACTGTATCCCGGAGAGCCCGGTCATCCGCCGCGGTTCTCTCCTGCGCTTTCTTGATAATCTTCATATGTAAATATTTCCTCCTGTTTCTTTATCTATTTCCCTCCGTCAGCAGATCCCGCACGACCTCCCCGGCCAGAACCAGCCCTGCCGCCGGAGGTACAAAGGCAATGCTGCCCGGCGTCTGCCGCCGTCCGGCGGGCGCCTCTTCCGCCGCTTCTCCTGTCTCCGCCCGGGGCGTTCGGGGCACTTCCTCCGAATACACGACTTTCAAATGCTCAATGCCGCGCTTGCGCAGCTCCCGGCGCATGACGCGCGCCAGGGGGCAGACGGAGGTCTTATAAATATCTGCTACCCGAAAAACGCCCGGATCGAGCTTATTTCCCGCCCCCATACAGCTGATGATGGGGGTATGGCTCTGCTCCGCCTGGAGCACCAGTTCGATCTTTCCCGTCACTGTGTCGATGGCGTCCACCACATAATCATACCGGGAGAAGTCAAACTCTCCCTCTGTATCCGGCCCGTAGAAGACCCGGTACGCGCGCACGCAGGCCTCCGGGTTGATGTCCCGAACGCGCTCGGCCGCTACGTCTGCCTTGTAGCGACCCACAGTGCTGTGCAGCGCCAGAATCTGCCGGTTCAGGTTGCTGACGGACACCGTGTCGTTGTCAATCAGGTCGAGTGCTCCGATGCCGCTGCGCGCCAGCGCTTCCACCACATATCCGCCGACGCCGCCGATGCCGAAT
>JAJQDL010000174.1:8992-11379 GCA_021202235.1 Lachnospiraceae bacterium | reverse complement strand
TTATGAAAAATTAAGGATGTGGCTATTATATGTTATCTGAATAGCATTGTAAAGCAAAAAAATGGAATAGGTGCGAGTACAATTTTTCATTCCTGTAATATTTTTACTATTAATTTCACACAGATTCAAAATTAAACTTTCTTCTTTCACATCGTCTTTTTTCATGCTATACTGTGGTATATACCATGGTAGGAGGTGTGTCCTATGAACAATAAAGATGCAAGGCTGTTCCTGGCCATCGCCGAGGAACAGAGCGTCACCCGCGCCGCCAAGCAGATCGGCTATACGGAATCCGGCGCCAGCCATATCATAAAAAACTGGAAAATGAGATGGGCTTTCCCCTGTTCACCCGCACCTCCCGGGGACTGATCCTTACGCCGAACGGAGAACGCATGCTGCCCCATGTACGGCGGATTGCCCGAGCGCATGAGCTCTTTATTGAAGAGGCCTCCGCCATTCGCGGCGGCCAGGAAGGCCATCTGGTCGTCGGCTCGTATACAAGCACAGCTCTCAACTGGCTCCCTGCCACACTGGAACGCTTCCATGCAGACTACCCCAACATCACGGTAGGCATTCGCGAAGGACAGTTTTATGATCTGGAGACCTGGCTCAAGGACGGCTCCATCGATTTCGGTATCACCGGGCAGGATCTCAGCAGCCGCATGGACTGGATCCCTCTAAAGTCGGACTCCTATGTCGCCGTCTGCTCCCGTGCTTCCTCCTTTGCCTCCCGAACTTCCTTTGATTTGAAAGATCTGGAGAACACCGACTGCATCCTCATGGACTACGGCATCGACCGGGATCTGTACGCCTGTCTGCAGCCCCGGGGCATCCACCCCCGGCTTCTGTTCTCTGCTGACAATGAATTCACGATCCTGGCCATCGTCAGCCAGAACCTGGCTGTCTCCATACTCCCGGAGCTCTTTCTGCGCACGTACCGCAGCGACTGCCTGCAGCTGCCCCTGATGCAGCCCATCGAACGGCATCTGGGCATCCGTATTCCTTCTCTGAAAGAAGCTTCTCCGGCCACCCGTCTCTTCATTCAGTATCTTCAGGAAACGGTGACCAGGATTGAGAGTTCCTCTGCCAATCCCGATGCACGGAGTATGGCACCGATTCAGAGATGAATCAGTTGGAAATAAAATCGATGGCCGCGCCCCACTTGTTCGGAGCACGGCCATCTTTCATTTCATGGTTTTGAAACCCTGGTAAATAAAAACCGATGATACTACGGATTGCTCCGTGCTTTGCACTCTCGCAATCCTCAAAACATTCGTAATCCGCTCATTTTTCTACGAAAAATGGCTCCTTACTCATGTTTTGGCGGGTTCCAAGGCCATGAAACCGAATGCAAGCATTCATTTCATGGCTTTGGAACCCTGGTATCATCAGATGAGTCTCTTAGATTTTTCAGAAGCAGCCACGACTGCATTCATGGCTGTGTGGCGGAATCCGCCGTCCTCCAGCGCCTGAACGCCCTCGATGGCAGTCCCGCCGGGGGAGCAGACCATGTCCTTGAGTTCGCCGGGATGCATCTGTTTTTCCCGAAGCAGCTGCGCGGTTCCGAGTACCGTCTGCACAGCCAGGTTCATGGCCTGAGGACGGGAAAGACCTTCCTTCACACCACCGTCCGCCAGCGCCTCGATAAACATGGCCACATAGGCAGGACCGCTGCCGCTAAGACCGGTCACCGCATCCATATGCCGCTCCTCGATCCACTCGACGGTTCCCACGGCGCTCATCAGTTCTTCCGCCCGCCGCTGCTCCTCCGGCAGAAAATCCGTATTGCTGCTGAGAACCATGGCGCCGGCTCCTACCATGGCAGGGGTATTGGGCATGATCCGCAGGATCCGCAGGAAATAGCTTCCCGCGAATTCCTTCAGCTTCCGGCTGGGAACACCGGCCGCGATAGACATCAGAGCCTTCCCCTCCAGAGCCGGTCCCGCCTCCTGCAGCACGGAAGCCGCCATGTTCGGCTTCACCGCCAGAAGGATCATCGCACTGCCGCGGCAGAGCTGTCCGACCGTCTCTGTCACCTGCAGTCCCAGATCCATTGCCTTCTGTCTGGCACGGGGGCGGCCATCGAAGGTCGCGATCTCCTCCGGCTTCAGAACCTCCGAGCGGACAATCGCGTCCGCGATAGCAGAAGCCATATTTCCATATCCAATGATTCCCAACTTGTATTCCATATCCTCTGTCTCCTGTTCTGTCATGCAGGCGGCAGTATTTTCGCCGCCCTGCTCTGCGAATCACCTCAAAAAGCTCTCCTGTGAACGTCCGCGCTGAATCACTCAGACGGTCACATCTACCTGTTCCGGCGCCTCCGCGCTCTCGCGCTCCGCCTCCTCCTCCAGTTCCGCCAGCTTCTCCGCCGTCAGTTCCGGCAG
>JAJQDL010000174.1:7003-8982 GCA_021202235.1 Lachnospiraceae bacterium | reverse complement strand
TTCATGAAGATCTTCACCGTACGAAAGGCAAAACCGACTCAGCAATTCTTCCGTAGTACCCAGAAGACTCGGCCGCCCGGGCGCTTCCAGACGTCCCGTTTCGCGGACCAGATCGTATTCGATCAGCTTGTTGACCGCATGATCCGAGCTGACACCGCGGATCTTTGCGATTTCCAGCTTTGTCACCGGCTGCTTATAGGCGATGATCGCCAGCGTCTCCAGCAGCACATTGGTCAGTACCGGCTTCTTCGGGCGGGCTGCCAGACGGATCAGCGATTCATAGCATTCCCTCTTCGTACACAGCTGATAGCTGTCCTCGAGTGTGATCAGCTGAATGCCCCTTTCCTCATGGGCATAGGTTTCCTCCAAATGAGCCGCCGCCTCACGCACTTCCTCCTCCGGAACCTCCAGAACCGCGGCCAGCGCACGTCGGTCTACCGGCTGTCCCATGGCAAACAGGATCCCCTCAATCGCCGCTTCCGTGTTCATGGCTCTCTTTCCCTTCTATTATTATGTCCTCCGCATCTGCAGCGCTGTCATCCGTCAGGAAAATATCCCCTGTCTTAATCAGCTCCAGCACGGCCAGAAAGGTGACAACCCCCTCTGTCCGGGTCGCCGCCCGGGAAAGCAAGCCCCGAGAGGACGACCTATTCCCTCCGGCCACCATCTTCTTCACGTGGACGATGCGGTCTGACATCTGCACGGTTTCCCGGGCAATCTTTCCGAACCGGCTGCGCACCGGATCGATCTTGTCCTCCCGGCGGCGCATCACCTCATCGAAAATCCTTTTCAGCTTTTCCGCTGTCAGGTCGCCCAGCAATTCCCCCAGATCGACCGGTGCCTGATAGTTCAGCACCTCCCGGGGAATATCCGGCTCCCGGTAACACCGCTGCTCCCCTTCCGCCTGATATTCACGAAGTTCCTCGCTGATGCAGCGGTATTTCTTGTACTCCAGCAATCGCTCCACCAGCTCCGCACGGGGATCCTCCTCTTCCTCCGCGGATTTTTTCTCTTTGGGCAGGAGCATACGGGCCTTGATATCCAGCAGCGTCGCCGCCATGACAAGAAAATCGCTGGTCAGATCCAGATCCCGATGATCCATCGCCTCCACGCAGGCAATATACTGATCGGTGATCTCCGCGATGGGAATATCATAGATACTGACCTTATTCTTCTCGATCAGCTGGAGAAGCAGATCCAGAGGCCCTTCAAAAGCCTCCAGCTTAAACGCCAGCTCCATCTATCGCCCTCCCCGCAGTTCCAGGATCACCAGCTCCGGCGGATTATTCACCCGGATGGGAATGGTGTGACTGCCCAATCCGGCGCTGACAATCAGCTCTCCCGTCCCCAGACGATACTGCCCACGGTCATAGCGGGGAAATGGCCGAAAGCCCGTGGAGATCACTCCGCCAAGCCCCGGCAAACGTACCACGCCCCCATGGTAATGTCCGGCCAGAGACAGATCCGCCCCCCACTGACTGTACGCCTTCGCAAAGGCAGGGGTATGAGCCAGAAGAATCTGATAATGCGAGGAATCCGCCTTCCCCACCAGGTCCCGGATATCCTGAGGTGCCGCTGTGACCCGCTTTCTTTTAGAGAAGAAACGCCGCGGCAGGCTGAGCCCGGTCACCCGCAGACAATCCCCTTTCCGCCACAGAAATGTCGAGGTGTTGTCCAGAAAAAGGATCCCGCTCTCCTCCGCCTCTCTGCGGTAGGCCGCGAATTTCTCCAGATCCGTTTCCTGCCACCGACTCTCATGGTTCCCCAGAGCATAGCAGACAGGCGCGATCTCCGCCAGAGCCTGCAGGACACGCAACGCCTCATCACAGCACACCGCATGAATTCCATCTGTGATCATATCTCCGGCCAGCAGAATCCAGTCCGGAAGACTCTACCGAACAGCACCAAGCAGCACCCGTTTGTCCAATACTTAACTGATATTAAGATTGTCTGCCTGTCCAGCGAGTCGTGCTGCGTCA
>JAJQDL010000174.1:302-6993 GCA_021202235.1 Lachnospiraceae bacterium | reverse complement strand
ACGCACTCCGATGCGTGACCTCCTGATAGGTAACCGTCCTCAGAGCAATCCGACTCATCTGTTCACAACCTCCCTTCCTGTCTTCACAGAATCCATCGTCTGTCTCCGCATGATTCGTTTCCTGATGCATCATATGTATGAGTATCTACGTATCTTTTCAGAAAAACTACGCCATTGAACTATAACATGTTTACCGCGGAAATGCAACCTGCCTGCGCGCCGCATAGTTTGTTGGCAGACCTCATAAAATGAACCGAGACCATCGCAGGGGGATACCATGCGTAAAAAACGACTTATTTGCCTGCTCCTCGCCCTGTTTGCTGCAGTTCTGACGACTGTCTGTCCCTCCGCCCCGCTTCACGCCGAGACCGCAGAAGCCGACCTGGGCCTTACATCCCGCTCCGCTCTCCTCATGGAGGCCTCCACTGGCACCGTGCTGTATGAACAAAATGCCGACGAGGAGCTGTCTCCCGCCAGCATTACCAAGATCATGACACTCCTCCTGATCTTCGATGCGCTGGAGGAAGGAAAGATTGCCCTGACAGACCAGGTAACCACCAGTGCCTACGCCAAATCCATGGGCGGTTCCCAGGTCTTCCTTGAAGAAGGAGAACAGCAGACTGTAGAGACCATGATCAAGTGCATCGTCATCGCCTCCGGGAATGACGCCGCTGTCGCCATGGCGGAATATCTGGCCGGGAGCGAGACAGAATTTGTCCGGCAGATGAATGCCAGGGCCGAGGGGCTGAAAATGAGCGGCACGCATTTCGAAGACTGCTGCGGGCTCTCCGAATCAGACACACACCGGACTACAGCCCGGGACGTGGCAATCATGAGCCGGGAGCTTATCACTCGCTATCCGCAGATTTCTGACTACGCCACGATCTGGATGGAGAACATCACACACATCACCGCAAACGGCACCTCCGAGTTCACACTTTCCAACACCAACAAGCTGCTGAAGATGACGCAAAGCTTCCGTGTCACCGGTCTGAAGACCGGATCTACCAGCCTGGCGAAATACTGCTTCTCCGGCACGGCAGAGCAGGACGGCATCCATCTCATCGCTGTGGTCATGGCCGCCCCCGATTACAAGACGCGCTTCTCGGAGGCCCAATCCATGCTGAACTACGGTTTCTCCCTCTGCTCCCTGTACGAGGACACCGACAGCGACCGGGAAGAGCTCCCGGAGCTGCCCGTAGAGCGGGGAAAAACAGACACCGTTCCTCTCGCCTACGCGGATTCCTTCTCATATCTGAGTACCACCGGGGAGGATTTCTCACAGATCGAGCGCCGTGTCACGCTGGCTTCTTCTCTCACCGCTCCCGCAGAGGAGGGAACTGTCGTCGGCTCTCTGGAATACATCCTGGATGGCCGCACTCTTGGCAGTGTGGACATCGTCACCACGGCAGCCGTAGAGCAAGCCGGCTATACGGATATCCTGCGCAGGTTCTGGGAGACCTTTCTGGACACCGGATTTGCCGTATGACAATCCAATAACCGGCTGGCAAGCAGCTCCGCCGGGAATCGAACTTCCGTATCAGATTCGATCCCCGGCGGAGCTTTTTTGTCCCGATAGAACCGCTTTCCGCTGCAAACACTCGATTCACCACCCATGTATTCCAGCATCATCACTGCATAACCGACAGAATCCACCGAACCAGGCGCGGATGAAGGCAGGCTTCAGCGGCCATCCCCAGAACCAGAAGAGAAATAAACACCGGAAGAGACCGCCGCCATCGATACCAGTTCGCCGCCATCTGCGACGCCATCACTCCCAGTGCCAGACCATAGAACAACCAGTGAGGGAAGAGCGAGATCAGGAAGAAAACGATTCCCCGCAGGCCATAAATCCACAGGCAGACCGACCAGAAAACCGCACTGGAGAAGCTGTACCAGAAAAGCAGAACCGTCAGACAAAGGCTGCGCCCCCGGCCCGCCAGAAGCAGGAGAAGGAAAGGGCCGCCCCGCACTGCTGCAAGCTGCAGGAAATGGGGTTCCGTCTCCCACACTCCGCTGACAAGCCACTCCTGATAGGCCGTGGAAAAAATACCGAACTCTTCCGTCCACTCCCGGCCCGGTCCGCTGCCAAATAACCCTCCGAGAAGAATTCCCGCTGCCAGAATCGGAAGAACCCGTCCCGGCGAGGTGATGTGGTGCCGCATAGAAAAAGGCTTTCGGAATCTAAAACAATATATTCCGAAAGCCCGATACGTATACTCTTTGTTCCCTGCCGCACCAGAGCAGCTCACCCATGCAGCAGTACACAGATCCCGCGAACCTCCCTGTCCGCCGGTTGTTTCTGACAGTACCTGGCACGGTAGGCCAGAATCGCCGCCACCGTCTTGCTGTCCGTCATCCCCTGGGCAAAGATTTTCTCACAGAGTTCCTCCACGGTATAGGCCTCCACCCGGATATCCTCATCCTCATCCAGATGCTGGCTGCCGGGCACCAGATCACGGGCCACAAAGATTCCGATCTTTTCATTACAGAAGGCAACCGTTGTATTCACCGTGATCAGCCTCTCGAGATTGTCACTGTGGTAGCCGGTCTCCTCCTCCAGTTCCCGGGCCGCACACTCTTCCATGGGCTCGTCCGCCCGATCCAGCTTGCCGGCGGGAAGCTCCAGTGTGAAGCGATCCAGGGCATTCCGGTATTGCCGCACCATAAGGATACGCCCGTCCGGCAGCACCGGCACCACCGCCGCCGCTCCGACGTGCGAGATATAATCCCAGTGGGCAATCTTCCCATTGGGTACCCGGACTGTATCTGTATACACCTTGATAACCGTCCCTTCATAGGACAATTCACGACTCAAACGCTCTACCGGTTTCATGATACCACCTCCATCTATAGAAAAGAGCAGCCGGAAAAACTTTCCCGACTGCCCAATGATCTTCTCCCTTACGGAAAAACACTCGAACCATCACTTGGCGTAATCAACCACTCTGGATTCGCGGATAACGCTCACCTTGATCTGGCCCGGATATTCCATCTCGTCCTCGATCTGCTTGGAAATATTCCTCGCCATGAGCACCATATCGTCGTCGCTGATCTGATCCGGAATTACCATGACGCGAACTTCCCGTCCGGCCTGAATGGCATAGGACTTCTCCACTCCCTTGAAGGAATTCGTAATGTCCTCCAGCTGTTTCAGACGGTTGGTATAAGCCTCCAGCGTCTCTCTGCGCGCCCCGGGACGGGCCGCCGAGATCGTATCCGCCGCCTGCACGATACAGGCAATCAGACTCGTAGGTTCCACATCTCCATGATGAGACTCCACCGCATTGACCACCACGGCAGATTCCCGGTACTTACGGCACAGATCTGCTCCGATCTGTACATGGGACCCTTCCATCTCATGATCCAGGCTCTTACCGATATCATGCAGCAATCCCGCGCGTTTGGCAACGCGAACATCCAGTCCCATCTCTCCCGCCAACAGACTGGACAAATGTGCCACCTCGATGGAATGCTTCAGCGCGTTCTGTCCATAGCTGGTGCGGAAACGCATCTTGCCCAGCAGCCGAACCAGTTCCGGATGAATGCCGTGCAGCCCCACTTCCAGGACAGCTGCTTCACCCTCTTCACGGATCATGGTCTCTACTTCCTTGCGCGCCTTCTCCACCATCTCCTCGATGCGGGCCGGATGGATCCGTCCGTCAAGAATCAGCTTCTCCAGAGCAATCTTGGCAATCTCACGGCGCATGGGATCGAAACCAGACAAAATCACTGCTTCCGGTGTGTCATCAATAATCAGATCCACACCTGTCAGTGTCTCAAGAGTACGAATGTTACGGCCCTCACGTCCAATGATACGACCCTTCATCTCATCATTGGGAAGCTGTACCACAGAGATCGTGGTCTCAGTCACATGGTCAGCGGCACATTTCTGGATCGCTGTCACGATGTATTCCTTTGCCTTGCGCGCCGCTTCCTCCTTGGCCTGACTCTCCAGCTCGCGGATCATCCTGGCGGTGTCATGCTTGACATCCTCCTCCACGCTCTGCAGAAGAAACGCCTTCGCCTCTTCGGAAGTGAGCCCGGAGATCCGTTCCAGCTCAGCCTGCTGCTTATCCAGCATGGCCTCTACCTCCTGAGTTTTGCGGTTCAGTTTCTCCTCTTTGGCTGCGAAATTGTTCTCCCGCCGCTCCATGTCCGCCAGCTTCTTGTCGACAAACTCCTCCTTATTTACCAGACGCCGCTCG
This sequence comes from Lachnospiraceae bacterium, assembly GCA_021202235.1. Taxonomy (GTDB): domain Bacteria; phylum Bacillota; class Clostridia; order Lachnospirales; family Lachnospiraceae; genus UBA3305. The sequence continues at coordinate 2,785 of JAJQDL010000174.1, read as the reverse complement.
TAACTCTGCAGCTCTGCTCTTCGATCCTTGGATTCCTTCTCGAGCTCGTTCTTGGCGCGAAGATTTTCTTCCTTCGCCTCCAACAGTGCTTCTCTCTTCTTGGTCTCGGCTACCTTCAATGCTTCGTCTATTATCTCTCTTGACTTGTCCTCCGCCGAACCAATCTTCTTCTCATAAATCTTTGACCGATACGCAGAGGAGGCAAACCAGGTAACAGCGGCTGTAACACAAATCGCAATCACAACAGGTATCACAGGAGCACCTCCTTATTAAGTTTTCATTGTACATATTAGATGATTTTAGCGACAGAAAGTATGATACTATGGATTGTACCGCGCTCCGCACGGCTGCAATCCCGACATATTCGAAACCCGCTCATTTTTCTGCGTGAAATCAATACAACAGATTAATTCTAAACTTTTTTGGGGTGCCTGTCAAGCAATTTATAGACAATAGACGGGCTTTGCGCAATCGTTTCCACACATAGTCCGTTATGAGCTCTTGTCGGCTTCCATCACTCCTCTGCGGACAGCATCTCACTTCCTGTCCCGTCTTCTGCTGTGTCCTCCGCCTCCGCGAGGCCGGCAGGCATCTTATCATCCACAGGCAGACCATAGTATGCCCGCATCTTCTGTTCGACCTCCCAGCACACCACCGGGTTCTTCCGCAGATATTCCTTGGCATTCTCCCGGCCCTGTCCGATCTTGGCGCCGTTGTAGGCGTACCAGGCGCCGCTCTTGTTCACAACATCCGCCTTGGCGGCCATATCCAGAATATCTCCCTCTTTGGAGATTCCCTGGCCGAACATAATATCGAATTCCGCCTCCCGGAAGGGCGGAGCCACCTTGTTCTTCACGACCTTGGCACGCACGCGGTTGCCTACTACCTCGCCACTCAGCTTCAGTGTCTCAATCCGGCGGATATCCAGGCGGACAGAAGAGTAAAACTTCAGAGCACGACCGCCGGTCGTGGTCTCCGGGTTGCCGTACATCACACCCACCTTCTCCCGGAGCTGGTTGATAAAGATGACCACACAGTTGGACTTGGAAATAATCGCGGTCAGCTTCCGCAGCGCCTGAGACATCAGACGCGCCTGAAGTCCTACATGTGCGTCTCCCATCTCTCCGTCGATCTCCGCCTTAGGTACCAGCGCGGCCACCGAGTCGATAACGATGATGTCCAGTGCGCCGGAACGCACCATGGTCTCCGCGATCTCCAGGGCCTGCTCACCGTTATCCGGCTGAGAAATATAGAGATTGTCCACATCCACGCCGATGTGCCGTGCATAGACCGGATCCAGGGCATGCTCCGCGTCAATAAAGCCCGCGATGCCATCCCGCCGCTGGGCCTCCGCGATCATATGCAGTGCCACCGTCGTCTTACCGCTGGACTCCGGTCCGTAGATCTCCACGACACGTCCCCGGGGGATCCCGCCGACTCCCAGCGCCTGATCCAGGCTCAGAGAACCGGTAGGGATCGTCTCTATATTCATATTCCGGCTCGCATCCCCCAGACGCATCACAGATCCTTTACCATACGCCTTCTCGATCTGTGTTACCGCCGCATCCAGCGCTTTTTTTCTCTCTTCCTTTTCCATGCTCTATCCTCCAGTTCGAACGAGTGTTCGTTTTCTTCATCCTTATCATACCCTTTTTCAGCCGCTGTGTCAATGGCTTCGGGGCAGGAAATCGGCAATGTACAAAACTTGTCACACCTTCAAACTGTGCAGCATCTCTTCTGCCGTCTGCCGGATCAGCGGATGCCGCACCCAGGGAGCGATCTGCGCCAGCGGCTCCAGGACAAAGGCCCGCCGATGCATGTCCGCGTGAGGGATATGCAGATCCGGAGTGTCAAGGATCAGATCATCATACAGTAAAATATCCAGATCCAATGTGCGCGGTCCCCAGTGTATCTTCCTTTCCCGGCCGGCCGCCGCTTCGATCTCATGGAGCACATCCAGCAATTCCTCCGGTGCGAGAAGAGTCGAGAGCTCCAGCACTCCGTTCAGGAAATCGTCCTGTTCCACGCCCCCGTAGGGAGCCGTTTCCACATAGTCGGATACCGTCTTCACCAGGCAGTCCTCCCGGGCGGACAGCCGCTCTACCGCGAAGTCCAGATATCCCTTCCGGTCCCCCAGATTGGAGCCCAGCGCCACGTAAGCCTGATGCCATCCCCGGCAGATCTCTACCGCAACCGTCTGAAGAGGAAGGCCGACCGGCGCCCAGGGCTTTTGAAGCTCCAGCTTCACCTGCTTCACCGCAGGCCAGGTAAGCAAAAGAGCCCTGACCAGCTGTTCGGCTGCCGCCTCGATGAGCTGATACGTGTGCTCCTGCATGAATTTCTGTATAAACAGGCTGACCTCCCCATAGTTCACAGAGGCTTCCAGATCGTCGGTCAGCCCGGCCCTCCGGGTGTCCAGAAAAAGGTCCGCATTGATGACAAATTTCTGTCCCAGAGCATTTTCCTCCGGGTAGACACCGTGC
>JAJQDL010000174.1:0-292 GCA_021202235.1 Lachnospiraceae bacterium | reverse complement strand
GATTTTGATCTGATCCATGTTCATCTCCCCGCTCCGAGGATCGCCTCGGTCATCTGAATCGCCCGCCGGTTTGCTTCCACATCATGCACCCGAACGAAGGCGCAGCCCTTCATGACCCCCAGCACCGTTGTCGCCAGCGTTCCCTCCAGTCGCTGATCCGCCGGCAGATCCAGCGTCAGGCCGATCACCGACTTGCGGGAGGTCGCCAGCAGCACCGGGAAACCCAGTTTTTTCAACAGTTCCACATGATGATTCTGCGCGAGATTGTTCGCTTAGGGCTTGCCGGACCCGG
>JAJQDL010000090.1:10386-11448 GCA_021202235.1 Lachnospiraceae bacterium | reverse complement strand
AGTCATGAATACGAATGCAAGCATTCGATTCATGACCTTTTGTCCCTTGTATCATACTATGATTATAAAATTGAGCTCTCTGTTTTGAAATGACAAAATATGATAGACCGAGTAACAAATTTTAACCGACTTGCATAACAGTCTGAGTATCAACACAAGAAAAAAGCCTCAGCGCAGCGGGATTTTGCTGCGTTGAGGCCGGATTGCCCGTTTTCAGGTTGTGTGGTTCTGCAGCTTCTGCCGCGCCTCGCCGGGATTCATATGATATTCCTGCTGAAAGCGTTTATAAAAGAAGCTTTTATTTTCATACCCAACAGAGAGCGCGATTTCATTGACGGGCAGATCCGTGTCGCGCAGCAGGTTCATCACCTGTTTCATGCGCTGCTCGGTCTGCAATTCCTTGAAGGTCATGCCGGTGTGCTTTTTGATCAGGCGGCTCAGCGCCGGGGCAGAGTACCCGGTGCGGCGGGCCAGCTCGCTCAATGTTCCTGTACGGTACTCGTCACTGATATATTTTTTCACAGCCAGAATCAGCATATTGGCCTGGGTGTCTTCGACGGGTATCTGTACCTGCTCCGCGGCGTTCAGCAGATGCAGGAACAGCAGACCCATGGAGATGCCGAGGACCCGTTCTTCGTTGTGCTGTTTGCATAAAATTGCATAGACAATATTTTCCGCCAGATTTTGAATACAGAAGTCATTCGCAACGGGAAAATACAGATACTGTGCGGCGCTTCTCTTCTGCTGCAGGATATTGACCATAAATTCTGCGAGAATGTTCTCCGGCCCGACCATTTCCCTGACCTGCTCAAAGAAGGCGGGCATGATGATCAGATTCATTGCAATATCATCTTCTCCGCAGGGAAGAATTTCATGCTCGGTGTGCTGGTTCATAAACAGCAGTTCGCCGCTCCCCACGACCAGCTCTGTTCCTTCCACCCTGTGGGTTACGGATCCGGACAGGTCGTAAAAAAATTCCACATAGTTGTGCCGGTGGGGCGGAAAATAGACGAAACGGGTATGCTTTCGTGCGGGAATCAATCCGTTGCTCTCCAGCAGCTT
>JAJQDL010000090.1:5623-10376 GCA_021202235.1 Lachnospiraceae bacterium | reverse complement strand
GTGTAAATGGACCATTGGACGTTTTTCTGACCGCTTAAAGCCGCCTTCTCTTCGGGGGTAATTCGTTTCAGCATGCGGGTGAGTTCTGCGTTCATCGACTTCCTCCTGATTCCCTGTCGTGAGTGCTTTGCGATATTATTATACAAAATTCAGACAAAAGGTACAATCATCTTTTTTCAAAGCAGTGAGCGACAGTTTTTGCCTTTGCCGTATCTTAAGACAATCTTTTGAATTTTCTTGAAAAATCTTCCGAACTTTCGCGGCATGTTCTTTCCCTTTTTTCGTTACTATTCAGTACAGGACGAAAAAATCTTGTATATGGGGAGGTATCAGAATGAATCAAAGATCAAGAGGCAAAAGAAAGGGTAAAATCACATTTTTTCTCGCAGTCCTTTTATCGCTTTCGCTGTCCCTGACCGGTTGTCTGGCCGGTTCGGGCAGTAAGGCAGTGACAGAAGCTGTCGCGGCTGTCTCCGGGACAGGCGAAGGTGACAGTGCAGAAAACAGCACGGAGGAAGGACAGAAGGAAGCTCCGGGGTAAATACAGGAGACGGTACAGAAGGAAATACAGGAGACACTACGGAAGGAAATAAGGGGAACATTTCGCTAGAAACGGACTATGAGTGGTCCACGGAGAATCCGTTTTCGACCAATAGTACCTGTTCCTTCGGGAAGGCTCAGACCTCGGCGGATGGTGAAGGAATCTACTATTTTAATACCACCCTTCGCTATTATGACTGTGAATCCGGGAAATCTTCTGTTCTGTGCTCGCAGCAGGGTTGCTCGCATACGGATGCTTCATGTGTGGCCTGGCAGGGCGATGCGGAGTCCGTCGGCGTATGGAACGGCCTGTGGTATGCGGTGGTAGCAGACGAAGAGTCCGTTTATCTGCGCAGCACGGATCCGGCGGACAACAGCCGTGAGATCGTAGTAAAGACTGCTCTTCCGGATGATACCAGCGACTGTACCGTGAGTCAGCTGTATTTCTCTCACTCGTATATCTACTATACGATCTCTGTTTTTACAGAGACAGAAGTCAATTACGGGGATACATCCGCCATGAGTGAGGACGTGGAAGGAGTCATCCTTGTGCAGGTTGATCTGGAGGCGGAGACAAGCCGGGAACTGACCTTCGAGGACTGCCGGGAGATTACGTTCCTGGGCGGATGCGACAGTTCCTTTGCCATGATCTATACGGGCGTGAATACCGAGGAGGAACCTCTTCTCAGTGCTGAGGAGTATTATGCGGAGCAGGGCTCTGTAGAGGAGGCCTACGCGGGAGAGAGCTATTTTAATTATGAAAGTGAGTACGAATATACACACCGCGAACAGGAGCTGCGCCTGTATGAGATCGATACGGACAGCTATGAGCTGCTTACCACGGACTATGTGATCGCCTCAGATCTGGGGAGGACCTGCTACGGGGATGTGATCGCCTATGTGACCCGGGATAAGGAGAGCGGAGCTTCGGACATCTGGCTCTATGACCTGCTTACGGGACAGCACGTGTGCCTGCTGAAGACGGAAAATATCATGGAATACCGCCTCGAAGACGGGAAGGTGATCTGCAATCAGAAGCTTGAGAGCGGAGAATACAGCTTCTGGTACATCGACATCTATACAGGAGCCGTCAGCCAGATCGCCAACCAGGGGGCGAGCGACTATGAACGGTTCAGCCCTGATCTGGAGACAAATGATTATTTTGTGACGGCCTCGGAGGCCGCGCCTCAGTTTCTTCGCAAGAGTGATTATTATGCGGATGATTATGAAAATATTTCGGGCATCAGCTAAGCAAGAAAAGGAGGGGGAAATGTATGGAACTGGCATTTGAACGGCTGACGAAACGATATGGGACGAAGCAGGCGCTTGACGGGGTGAGCATGACTCTGACCGAAGGGATTTATGGGCTTCTCGGTCCCAACGGAGCCGGGAAGAGCACGCTGATGAATATCCTGACCGGGAACCTGCCGCAGACCTCGGGTGAGATTCGCTTCAACGGACAGGAAATCCGGGCCATGGGAAGTGCTTTCCGCGCTAAAGTCGGATACATGCCGCAGCAGCAGGCATTTTACCCCGGGTTTACGGCGGAGGAATTTCTGTATTACATCGCTTCCCTGCGGGATCTGGACCGGGCGTGCGCGGCGCGGCGTATTGACTGGGCGCTAGGGCTGGTTTCTCTTCAGAAAGAAAGGAAGAAAACGATCCGCAGCTTTTCCGGCGGGATGAAACAGAGGCTGCTGCTGGCGCAGGCGCTGCTCGGAGATCCTGAGATTCTGATCCTGGATGAGCCGACTGCCGGGCTTGATCCCCGGCAGCGGATCGCCGTGCGCAACCTGGTCTCGGAGATCGCGAAGAAGAAAATCGTACTGATCTCGACACACGTGGTCCCGGATGTGGAATACGTCTCCAAAGAGATCCTTCTCCTCTCTGATGGTCGGCTCCTGCGGCAGGCTTCTGCCTGGGACCTGATGCAGGAGATCCAGGGGCAGGTGTGGGAGATGAGCCTTCCGGAATCCGCGTGGAAGCAGGCGGAGAGGCGGAAGAGGGTCAGCAGTGTGACTCGGACGCAGCATCGGATCCGCGTCCGTTTCCTCTCTGCGGAGAAACCGGAGTCGCCCTACGAGATCCGGGAGGTGACGCCGACTCTGGAGGACGTTTATCTCTATCATTTTGGGGAGGAGGGGATGAGATGATCTGGGAATGGAAGAAAATCCTCTCAAACCGCTATATTGTCCTGCTCCTGCTGGCGCTGATCGTTTTAAACGCCTGTCTGTATTATGGATACTGTACCGGAGAGGTGGAGGAGGGCTGCGGTTACACCATGTCCGACATCCGGGAAGCGTATGAGGTCTATCTGAAGGGGGAAGCCCTGGACGGGGATACAGAACTGGAGCAGGCGGCCCTTGCACGCATCGAGGAGGCGGAAGGATATGCGGAGACGCTGGAGGAGATGGCGGACCGCTACCAGGTGATGTTAAAGGCCGGGAGCTTCTCAGAGGAGGACAGCTTCTCCTTCCGTACGCTGCAGCGCTCCACGGCGGTGTATCAGGCGTTGGCGGACATCTCACCGGAGGTATCCTTCTCCGGCGGCATCGAGTGTCTGACCGGATGGCGGCTGACCGACCTGCTGCTCTGCCTGTTCGCAGTCTGTGCAGGTATGATCCTGGTCGTCCAGGAGCGGGCCGACGGTTGCCTGTCGCTGCTGCGCCCTCTGAAAAAGGGACATGTAACCCTGTATCTGCACAAATTTTCTGCGATGCTCACCTTCATGCTGGCGGGGGTCCTGGTGCTGTATGGGACGAATTTTCTTCTGACCGGGCTGACGCTGGGCTTTGGCGATCTGAGCCGCCCGGTGCAGTCGGTGTATGGCTTCACACTGTGTCCGACGGCTGTGTCCGTGGGGACCTTTCTGGTTATATTTGCGGCGCAAAAATGCCTCTGGAGCCTGGCAGCCGGAGCTCTTTTCTTTTTCCTGTGCGAGTGCCTGTCTCAGACAGTGGTTTTGTTTGCAGCGACCGTCCTGCTCTCCGTCGCGGCTGTTTTTCTGGGGCAGACGACGAATTTGTGGCTGCGTGCCATCAGCCCTTTCTTCTGGGAGGATACCGCCGGACTGTATCAGAACTGCATCTTTATGAATTGCCTGTCCTATCCGGTCTGGCAGGTTCCGGTCATCCTTCTGCTGCAGTTTTTGAGTATCGTCCTTTCGCTGGGGTTCGGAGCCCTGGCGTACGGACGCACCTCGCCGATCGCTGTTGACCGGGCCGGAATCCCGGCCGGGATGCGTCTTACGGGGAGAAGACCCTCTGTGAGCATGCCGTTTCAGGAAGCAAAAAAAACTCCTCCAGATGCACGGGGGAGCGGTTCTGTTGCTTCTGTTGATCGTCGTACAGGTCTTTTCCTACAGGAACTTTGACTCGCCGAACGATGTGTATTATCGTCAGTATGCGGAGGTCTTAAGTGGCGCGCCGGATGAGGAGAAGGATGCCTGGCTTCAGGAGGAAGCAGAGTATTTCGCATCGATTCACGAACAGATCGGCGAACTCAGCGAGCAATACGGGGATGAACCAGAAATCCTGGAGAGCCTGCTGCTTCGCCTGGAGAGCAAGCTGGAGCCGGAAAACGGTTTCGAAGAAGCCCGGGAGCAGTATGAGAGCCTGGGGGAGGGAGAGTATTTCGTGTATGCCAGCGGCTATGGCCGTCTCTTCCGGGGACAGGGGATCCGGGATGACTGCCTCAATACCGGGAAGCTGTTTCTCGTGCTGATTCTGGCTCTCTCGGGGCTCTTTGCCGTGGAATATGAGACCGGAGTACAGGCCCACATCGTCACGGCCGGGAAGGAAGAGCGGGTGGCACGCTGTAAGCGGCATCAAAGTCTCCTGTATGCATTGCTGGCGATGGGCGTGGCTTACCTGCCGCAGTACATCATGGTCGCCCGCAACTATACGCTGCCGATGCTGTGGATTCCCGCCGGCAGTCTGTCCGTATTCAGCGGTCTGCCCGCCGGGCTGCCGGTCTGGACGGTCTTTGTCCTGGTCGGAGTCATCCGCTGCCTTGTAGGAGGGCTGGCGGTCGGCGTGATTCTGTTCTTCTCGCGGATCTGCAGGAAGACGACTACGACGATTCTGCTGTCGTCGGCAGTGCTGCTGCTTCCGGTGGCGATCGGGGTGGCAGGGATGTGATGGCAGCAAACGGAACGACCTGGCTTTATCGTACCGCCCGGCAGGGGAGGACGGTCGGCGCCGCCACTGCGCGG
>JAJQDL010000090.1:0-5613 GCA_021202235.1 Lachnospiraceae bacterium | reverse complement strand
CGGGTACCTTGCGCAGCTCCACTCCCTGTGAACGGCAGATCAGCTGCACCATGGAGAGAACCGTGTTCTGGTTTACAGCAGGAGCAATGCGCAGACGCCAGCCGATCTGATCCGTAATGCACTGTATGGTTTCACTCTGTCGGTCGCCCAGAGCGGGGGAGAGAAAGAAGAGCTGGATATATTTTCCATACTGGTCCGTGAAAATGCCTTTCTTATAAGGGCGATATGGCTCGCCTTCAAATTCACTGTCGATACAGGACATGGCCAGATTCTGTTCGACCGGTTTCTCCGGTGCTCCGTTTCCCGGCAAGAAATAACCGCCCGGCAGGGAACCCTTCTCAGAGGCTTTCGTCTGTCTGGAGCATGTATCCGCACAGACGCCGACCGTCGCCCCGGAAGCCGTCTTCTGAGCCGCCTCTGTCTCCGGGCTCTCCAGATACAGGGAATAGCCCGTCTTTTTCTCAAAATCCCGCACGGTGGATTCCCGGACTTCCGGCTGCGGCTCTGCTGACAGGCGCACGACCACCGCCGATTCAGCCTTACGAATGGAAATCTTCTGTATATCGAAGCCCAGACGGTCCTGCAGGAGAGTCTGCATAGCATGTTCATTCGGTTCCCTGTTCCGGCAGACTGTCCATCCTGTTTCTTCCCGGAAATGCTCCGCCGCCGTGTGGAAGGTCTCTTCAATCTCCCTGGGAAAGTCGAAGAGAAGCTGGATTTCCTTCTTTTCCGCAAAGAAACTGATCTTCCGGTACGTGAACCCGGCAAAACAGGTCTCTGCCCTTGCCCGCAGATCCTGCTGTGTGACGATCTGCGCCTTTTTTACGTCCTCGCGGATTTCCTCCTCGCTCTTGCAGACAAAGAGGAACAGACGCCGGATATCCCGGCCGAAATACAGACTGCCGGTCACGGTTTCCTGTAACTCCTGAAGTGTTTCCTCCGGCAGATCATGCTTGCCGCTCCAGATAAAGGCCAGCTCCGCGAGCGTGAATTTCCCGCCCGGATAGTGTTCCGTCAGATACAGATAGAATTCCTTCTCATGGCCGGAGAGGCTTCCGTCTCTCTGCATGGACCAGGGGAATTCCCTGCGCAGCTGCTTCCGGGGGCTGCGGAGGAAGACCTCCTCCGCGTCTCCGTCCTTTGGTACGAAGTTGCGCGTGCGATAGTCAAGAATCAGATCTCCCGCCAGACGGGGAATGACTTCCGGATCGCCGTGCACGAGGAAGACGTTGCGGGCGGAGAGACGCTCCAGCAGGCTCTCGATCTCCGCCTTGTCAGCGTGCGCGGACAGACCGGCCCGCCGCAGCGTACAGCGGACCGGCACCCGTGTACCGCCCAGAGTGAGAGATTTCTCCTCCTCTGTTCCGTCCAGCAATTCGACAACCTGCCGTCCCGGCGCCTCCTCGTCCTGGTAGCCGGTGATGACCAGATAGCCGTTCTCCATGGCAGCAATCTTCTTCGCATATTCCACGCTTGGTCCTCCGGTCAGCATCCCGGAGCTCGCCACAAAAATCGCCGGTCCGGCGGTGTTTAACAGATCATGGCGGTTGTCCTTCGGTCCCACCGGAAGAATTTCGTCCGAGTAGAACAGCTCCCCGCCGCGTTCGGCTCGTTTGGCCAGCGCGTTTTTCAGAAACCAGGGATTGCGGGTATAGGCTATGTTCATATCGCGCACCATGCCGTCCACGTAGACGTGTACCTTCGGAAGTTCACCGCGGTTCATCGCCCGCCGCAGGATCAGGAGCACCTCCTGAGCTCGCCCCAGAGCGAAGGTCGGAATCAGCATCTTGCCGCCCTTTTCGATACATTCCGCAGCGGTATCCACCAGAACCCGTTCCTCCACCTGCCGGTTGGAGTGCAGGCGGTCGCCGTAAGTAGATTCCACGATTGCCACGTCGGGGCGCAGCTTCGGGATGCGGATGCCTTCGATCGTATTCTGAGAAAATGCAGAAAAATCTCCCGAATAGAAGAGGGAGCCTTCCTTACTCTGTAAATAGACGCAGGCCGCCCCGGCAATGTGACCGGCCTGATACAGGGTCAGCGTAATCCCCGGCAGAACCTCCGTTGGCTGTTCGTAGCGAACCGCCAGCATCCGGCCGAAGAGCGCTTCCACATCCTTCTCGGCGTAGGCGGGAATCCCCTCCTCCTGACGGCTCATCAGCTTGATGCTGTCATAGAGAAGAACCCGTGTGAGATCGATCGTCATGGGAGTGGTATAGATCCGCGCATTTGGATAGGCCTTGCTGATCACCGGAAGACTCCCCGTGTGATCCATATGGGCGTGGCTCACCACGATGGCATCCAGACCGCCCCTCTCCTGAATCCTTCGAAAATCCGGAAACGGATCTGCCCCGGCCTTCTGACGGATCCCGGCATCCAGCAGAATCCTCTGCCCGCACAATTCCACGAGAATACAGCTCGCCCCTACTTCCATCGCTCCGCCGAGAAAATCTAATCCGATTCGGTATGCGTCCATTGTCTAAAGTTCCCTTCTATATTAAGCTTCATTGGCGATAATGGTACAGAGCTCATTCTTCGCAAATTCATAGCTGTCCCCGTGAGCCGTCTTTAAACTGATGGAAATCACGGGAAACTGCCCCATATAGGTCTCGCACAGATTTGTCTCCCGGGAGATCGCCAGCCCATCAAACAATTCTTTGTTCGTGCCGATCTCAAAAAAATGCCAGAGCATACTCATATTCAGGCTCTTGCCAAAGCGCCGGGGGCGTGTAAACAGGTTCACTTCTCCCCGATTCAGCAGCAGATCCTTGATGAGACTGGTTTTATCTACATAATAAAAATTTTCCGTCCGGATTTTTTTAAAGTCATCTACTCCTATGGGAAGCATCTTCGCATTCACACTGCTACCTCCTTCAAAACGCCGGAAAAGATACGGTTGTGATTATAGAAAGCTTATCATAAATGCGTTGGCTTAGCAAGGAAAGAGTGACTCCTTAAGCAGTTTTCGTCCGCTTTTGTGAATATCAGAAGTGTCTGAGCACATTAGCTTATCCCCGAACCACTCACCACCCATAAAGTGATAAATCAAGCGATATAAACTTGATAGTAACTTGTAATAAAGCAAAGAAAAAAGTAAAATTCAGCCGAATAAGACGTAAAAGGCAGACCTGTCCGGAGACATCCGGGGAGAGGAAGGGACTATGGCAAAATCAAAAGAAGAGATTCGTGAACTGGTCGGTCAGATGACGCTGGAGGAGAAGATCCGCTGCTGTGCGCTGTATCAGGATCGGTTCGGCAACCTGCCGCGGTTCGGGATCGCGTACCGCAGCTGTGATAATCCTTCGGGCGGCTGGTGCGACTATTTCCGACTGCCGCGGGAGGAGATGGAGGACAAATTCTGGGGAACCTGCTTCCCGCAGGCGGCGGCGCAGGGGGCGACCTGGGATCCGGAGCTGGCGCGGGAAATCGGCGAGGCGCAGGGCCGGGAGTGCAAGAATCAGGACGTGGATATCATCCTGCGTCCCGGTGTCAACATGAAGCGCAGCCCGCTCGGCGGACGCAATTTCGAGTATTATTCGGAGGATCCGTGGCTTTCCTCCGAGATGGGAGCCGCCTACATCAACGGCGTGCAGAGCCAGCATGTGGCCGCGAACCTGAAGCATTTTGTCTGCAATAACCAGGAATATGAGCGTATGACGACCAACGCGGTGGTGGATGAGCGCACCTTCAACGAGCTGTATCTGCGGGTCTTCCAGCTGGTTCTGCAGAAGTCCGATCCCTGGACAATCATGAGCTGCTACAACAAGGTCAACGGCAAATGGGTGCACCAGAACAAGTATATCATGGATAAGCTGCGTAAAGAGTTCGGCTATGACGGCCTGGTCATGTCCGACGCTTTCGCGGTTCACTACCAGCAGGATAAGGTCGAGGGCCACAAATGCGGGCTGGATGTGGAGCTGGCGGAGGAAGAGAACCACGTTCACTGGCTTCTCGATGCCTATAACAACGGCGAGATTTCCGACGAAGAACTGGATATCATTGCCACGCACGTGGTGGACTGCTTCTACAAGATTCACGACGGCTATACGGTGCCTGAATTCGACCTGGCAGCGCATCACGCGCTGGCGAAGCGCGCCGCGATCGAGGGAGCCGTGTTGCTGGAGAACGACGGCACGCTGCCGCTGTGCGCGGAGGAGGAGAAGGGCCTGGCCGTGATCGGCGCTTTCGCCAAGGCGCCCTGCTACATGGGCGGCGGCTCCGGACACATGAACGGACATACGCTGGATATCCCTACGGAAGAGATCGACCGGCTGCTGGGAGAGGGGAACTATGCTTATGCCGCCGGATATCAGATCAACGCCGGCTTCCCGCCCGCCGCCAGTACCCGTCCGCCTCCGATCGTAGCGGCTGTGGAGGTCGCGAAGAAGGCTGATCGGATCATCCTCTTTACGGGGTATCCCTACGGCGTCGAGTCGGAAGGCTATGACCGCACCGATCTGTTCCTGCCGCAGAGCCAGAGAGACCTGTTGGATGCGGTTCTGGCGGTCAATGACAATGTGATCCTCGTGGTAAATACGGGCGCGCCGGTGGATATTTCCGCCTACAGCAAACGGGTCCACGCGGTGCTGCAGGGCGGCTATGCCGGTGAGGCGTCGGGAAGTGCTACGGTGGATATCCTCTTCGGTCTGGCGGAACCCGGCGGGAGACTGCCTGAGACCTATCCGTGCCGTCTGGAGGACACGCCTTCCTATCTGAACTTCCCCTGCTATCCTGACACTGTGCCCGATGTTACCTACGGTGAGGGACTCTATATCGGTTACCGCTGGTACGATGCGCGGAAGATGGAGGTGGCTTATCCCTTCGGCTACGGCCTCTCCTACACGACCTTTGAGTACAGTGACATTCGTCTGGATGCCCATGAGATCGACGCGCACGGAGAGGTGACGGTTACCTTTAAGGTGAAAAATACAGGAGACCGCGCGGGCTCCGATGTGGCGCAGGTCTATGTACACGATCGCGGAGCCACGATCCATCGTCCAGTAAAGGAACTGCGCGGCTTTAAAAAGGTGCATCTCGCCCCCGGGGAGGAGACGGAAGTCTCCATCACGCTGGATCGCCGTGCTTTTGAATTTTACACCCCGGCTCTCCATCGCTGGGTAGTCGAAGAGGCGGATTTTGACATCCTGGTGGGCCGCAGCTCCCGGGAGATCTGCCTGTCCGCGGTCGTGACCGTGCATTCGGATGAGACGGCGAAACGGTTCAGCCCGCAGATGCAGATCGGACATTTTATCAAGGACAGCCGTTTCGCGGGCACGCTGGCCGATGAGCCGCAGAGCCGCCGCGACTGGTTTGATCCGGAGAAGAACGCGATCCTGCCTCTGGGCTGCGCGATTCCTCTGGGCCAGTTCGGCGATCTGGATATGGGTCAGGGCAAGCTGTCGCAGGAGCTGCTTCAGAAGATCGTCGGCGATCTGAACAAAAAGAAAGCGGAGTGACGCCCCCCTGAAAAGGGGCGAACTCCGCCAGAGATGGAACAAAATACCGCGGCGCGCGGGCCGGGCGTCAGGAGGGGCGCTGAGAGCGGACCTCCTGACGATTCTTGACCGGCGCCATCTCGTGTTGCGTGCGGGACAGTTTGATGATGGAGCTGGT
>JAJQDL010000057.1 GCA_021202235.1 Lachnospiraceae bacterium | reverse complement strand
CGCCTCCCCCCGGTCCGGAAAGACCTGTCGATATGAATATTCCTGAAATAACAGCTTCTCCCGCTCCACAAACAGGTCCGCCGGTTTCTCCTTTTCCGCGCTCTCAGCCGCGAAGCCGGTCGGCTCCTCCACGGCGCCCTTCTCACAGCGATTCCCGGAGATCCATTGCATTCCGGTCGAGAAGCGGACGATTGTACGGCTGCAGCGGTTGCCGCAGCCCGGACACGGGACGCCGGTCCGGGTCTCATAGGAGAACTGCTCCAGCGCATCAAAACCGATGAAGGAGGACTGGCTTCCGTTCCGGTAGCCGGATTCCGCCACCTGCCGCTTTACGGCCAGGGCTGCGCCAACGGCTCCCATCTCACCGGGATAGGGAGCCAGCTTCACCTCCGCGCCCAGATATTCCTCCAGCGCCCGCAGCACGGCCCGGTTGCGGAACGTACCGCCCTGCACGACAATGCAGTCGCCCAGCTGCGCCGTGTTGGCGATGCGCACCACCTTGGTGAATACATTTTCAATAATAGAACGGCATAGCCCTGCCATGATATCATCCGGACCTTTGCCGCAGCGCTGCTCGCTGATAATGGTGCTGTTCATAAACACCGTGCAGCGGCTTCCCAGTCTGGCCGGAGATTCCGACCGAAAAACCGCCTCCGCGATCTCCTCCACGGGAATATTCAGATTCACGGCAAAATTCTCCAGAAAAGAGCCGCACCCGGAGGAACAGGCTTCATTCAGCATGATATTGGTGATGATCCCGTTCTCCAGCCAGATGGCCTTCATGTCCTGGCCGCCGATATCCAGCAGAAAAGTGGCCTCCGGGTAATACTGCGTACAGCCCAGTGCGTGAGCCACGGTCTCCACCGTGTGGTAATCCGCCCCGAAGGCCTGTGCCAGCAGCTTCTCGCCGTATCCGGTCGTTCCCAATCCCAGGATGGTCAACCGGATCCCCTGAGCATCATATTTCCACTTCAGCGCCTTCAGTCCGTCCCGCACGACGAGCAGCGGTTCTCCCTGATTATTGGCATAGAAACCGGCGATCACCCTCTCCTCCTCCTGTATCAGTACAAATTTGTATGTAGTGCTGCCGTATGAGATCCACATCCAGACCCGCAGCTCTCCGTTCTCCGGCTGCGGCGGACAGAGCTCCTTCAGCTCCCGGTCATGCCGCTTCCGGAACAACTGCCGTGCCTCCTGCGAGGAGAAAAACGGCTTCGAGGCCTCCTGCTCCGCCAACGCCGGGGCGTCCGGCTGTGCCAGCCGTGTCAGCAGCTCCTCCAGGGTCACGGTGTCCTCCTCCCGGGGGAAGAGCGAATCAATGGCGATCGAAGTACCGTAGGCGACGATGGTTTCCGGGTGTTCTGGCCGGACGATATCCTCTTCCATCAGATGCAGCCGCTCTGCAAAGACCCTCACCAGAGTCGGGTGAAAGGTCAGCGGACCGCCCTCGAAGAGAATGGGAGCCTTCAACTCCAGCCCCTGCGCCAGCCCGCCGATCGTCTGCTTTGCGATGGCATGAAAGGTCGATAAGGCGATATCCTCTCTCCTGGCGCCGGACAGCAGAAGCTGCTGAATGTCCGTCTTGGCAAACACACCGCACCGGCCGGAGATATCGTACACATGGCGTCCCTGCTCCGCCAGCGCTTCAAACTGCTCCGGTTCCACGTTCAGCAGCGCCGTGACCTCATCAATAAAGGCACCCGTGCCTCCTGCACAGCTGCCGTTCATCCGCATATCTGAGGTCAAAAGCTGCCCCTCTTTTTCATCATAATAGAAGAACAGGACTTTCGCGTCCTGTCCGCCCAGCTCCACGGCGGTTCTTACCTGGGGATACCTCGCCCGCACGGCAGCGGAGTTCGCCACTACCTCCTGTATGTAATGAACCCCCAGTTTTTTGGCGCTCGGTTGGCCGCCCGAGCCGCAGACAGCCGCCCGGAAACGCCCGGCGGGAAAGTGTTCCACGGCCTCCCGGAGCAGACAGCGCACCGTTTCCTGCTGCCTGGCGTTATGCCGCACATAACGCGCGTATAAGTTTTCTTCAGTCACAGGATCCGTCATCACGATCTTGACCGTTGTGGATCCCACATCGATTCCCATGCGAAGGATTCGCTCTGTATCTCCCACAACCATTCTTCCTTTCTGTACATGCCGGACAGAGACGCTGCTCAACTCTCCGGTTCCGGCGGAATCCAGCCGGCAATATCCGTCACGTCAAACTCATAGGTCAGTTTTTTCCCGTAAGCCTGTTCGTAGGCGGCCACCTTCTGCCGGTAATCCTGCTCCATCATCTCCTCGCTGTTCTCCCGATCGCTTTGGGCCGGATCGGGGTAAACCGGCGGAAGGATGTGCATGACATACCGGGTCTTGTGAAACTGGTCGTTTTCTTTTCCCGGCAGGTCGCGGATCTCCACAAAGCAGGAAACCACGGGAACATGGTTCACCGCTGCATAGTAATAGGCGCCCCGCTTAGGCGGGCGCGGCTTCCGGTAATGGAACCACATCTCCTGTTCCGGATAAATCAACACGGCATGGCCCTGTGCCAGCCGCTCATGAAGCATGGGGCCAAAATATTTGCGCAGATACGTGGGATTCCTGGTCAGAGGGATGATGTCCTCATGGTTCATCAGAAAGCCCATCCACCCCTTCATGGCCAGATTCGTCTCCTGACTGACCATAAAAAGCCGCCGATACCCCGCCCGGTTCATAGCCTGACGCACCGCGGTATTATCCAGCGGACTGAAGTGATTACTGGTCACGATGACCCCGCCGTGAACGTCGGCGAGGTTTTCCAGTCCCTCGATGCGGGTATTTCGATTCAGATACCGGGTGGCTGTGTCCGTCAGCGCCCGGGCGCAGACGTTGCAGAACCGATAGCCGAAGGTCTTATAATTGTCCAGGAAATGCCGGATGACCGCCTTTCGTTCCTCTGCGGACAGGGCCGGATCATCCACCTCTACCTTGCAGTTTTAATCACCGCGCTCCGCGGCGGCACGCATATTGGCCACCACCTGCACTTTGTCGCCTCCGATCAACATACACGAATCTTCTCTCCATTTTCTCTCATTTTGCGAAACGTAACCGGCTGTCCGCCCACCTCCGCCCCCTTACGGATCAGGTTCCCCAGACAGGTACGATCCGACGCCTTCTGCTCCTCCGAATAGGTTTCCTTGTGATGTACGATCTCTTCATAAAAGGGAGACTTCCGGGCGTACTGCCAGAAATACTCCTCATAGGGGATCGCATCGTAGCACCAGGGCTTCTGGAACAGGTTATAGTGAATCAGATCGGGATGTTCCAGCAGCCTGCCGCCCCCGCCACCCTCCGGAGGCATGGCGTCCCAGGTCTCATCCAGATAGACGATGCTGCCGCTGCACATGGCATTAAAGTAATCCTGATCCGGAGCAATGCAGTCAAAATGATACGTATGAAGCAGGCGGAGGAAATGATCACAGAAGCCGGTCTCCCGCATCTTCTTCAGATTCATAACCAGCACGCCGGAATTGATATATTGCTCAAACGGAACCCCCACCGCCTGTTCCGTATACTCCACCAGCTCAGGAACCGACGCGATGGAGCGATCCGCGCTGGCGCCAATGATGTTGTCTCCTAACTCCGTTTGAAACAGCCGGGAGATATCTCCCGGCACCACAATATCGCTGTCCAGATAGAGTCCCTTGTCGTATTCCGGAAACATATCGGCAATAAAGAGCCGAAAATAGATCGTCAGCGTGAAATAATCACACCGCAGTCTGTTTTCGGCCCGATCCGTGATGCCTGCCAGTTTTTCCTCCATATGAATAAAGTGAATCTGAAAAGGGGGTTCTACACCGGAGGAGAGCTTCCTCATACTCTCCTCGCTCAGATCCTCGTGGAGAACCATGATCTGATACTGATACGATCTCGACGCATTTTCCATCAGAGAGCGCAGCGCACAGTCCAGATAGGGAGCGTAGCTCTCATCCACCGTAAAGAAAACCGGAATCTCCTTCTGTTTCATAACCATCATCCTTTCATCGCGGCAGTTACAGCAGTGTATTCCTGAAAGAGATCATCATATTCGTACAGCTTCAGTTTTTCATGCACCTGCTCAATCTGCCAGGGCTTCACGGTCAGGGTATGGAGCCAGGGAAAGAAGCGGAAGCTGGTCGTGAAATGCTGAAACACGGTATCCCGGTGCAGACGGCGCTGCTCGTTGTAAGCTCTTTTGCGGAGCTTTTTGGACTGTGCCAGCTTGTTGATCGCGGACTGATCCGGCATAAACATCTGTTTCTCGCGGCACAGCGCGCGGCACCGGGCAAAAAGACCTGTCTCCCGGATGCGGGACAGGTTCAGCAGCAGCACACCGGAATTGACATAATCCATGTGGAGCAAATGCCTCCGGAAGAACCATCTTCCATAATAATCCGGCACACCGGCCAGCTCACAGCCCTCCATGTCCTGATGGTAAAACGCGCTGCAATCCTGTCGGCACAGCACATCGTTATCCAGATACAGGAGACGCTCCGGCAGGTCAGGAACCTGATCGGCATACAGCCGCAGCATGCAGCAGGGCGTAAAGCGAGTCTCCAGATTGGCCCGGGGCGGCTCCGCCTGAAACAGTTTGGTGGCGTCAATGCATGTCACAGAGTTGTTCAGGTTTTCCCGTTTGACATAGTGATCCAGATACTGTATCGTCCCCTGAGAAACCGGCTGAATCCCGCGTTCTCCCAGCGTCAGCTCCATCGTCATCACATAAATATGCAGCGGCTCCGCCGTATGCTTCAGCAGCGACAGAACAGAAAGAATCAGACCATCCTCAATATTCCGGTCTCCGCAGTACAGGATATTCATTCCGTTTGCAGGCAAACTGTCCTCTTTTATCATGGTATTCCTCCTGCCTGTCCCGCGGACAAAGGGCCGGTTCTCATACGATAAGTGTGCGACATAATTAGCAATTTATTATATCTGACCGCCGAAGGCTCATCAAGCAACAATGTTGCCACAAGTGTCGCGTGTTTTACCGCTCCAGGGGTACAAAATCAGTTCCTCTGCGCCATCTCCGGCCGATACCAGTTGTTAAACAGAGACTGGATGATATCCAGAAGATCCTCATCCGACAATGCGTCCTTGCTGCGCAGATTGATGGAAATGGCATGGAAAATTCCATAAAAATAGATATCCATGATCGTCCGTTTCTTGGGGGTCTGGTCTTTTTCTCCGAACAGATGATTGGTTATATCATCTTCGATCTTCCGCAAAAAATGCGAGCGGTTCTGCTCGGACAGCAAAACAGAGACCCTGTCTTCTCTTTTCCGGAAGCAGCTGATGACAACCTCAAAAAATTTCCCTTCACTGACCGGTCCATCTGCTCCGCACCCTTCCAGCGCCTGGGCCGCCTCCTGCAGGAATTCATCCTCCGCATACGCGACCAGCGCATAGACATCTTCAAAATACCGGTAAAAGGTCGTGCGGTTGTATCCGGCAAGTGTGGTAATCTCCCGGATCGTGATCTGGTTGATGTTCTTTTTCTTTGCCAGTTGGAAGAAGGCGTTCACAAAGGCCTCCCTCGTCGCGTCTGTAATCTCCGGCTGCTTTTTCATCACGATTCCTCCCGAACCTGTAAGATGGCACAGGGGGACAAAAAAGTATTTTGCCCCCCTGTGCCTCAGTTTTTCCTTTGTCACGTTCAATATACAACACCTGTCTTCAAAAGACAAGCCGCCGGGCGCAACAATGCGACACATGTTGAAAATTGTTGCTTGATTGTTAGCAGTCATCGTGGTAGAGTGCTAACTTAACAGGGGTTGCTCGTTCACAATGCTGTACTTCGGGCTCTACGTCCCGAAAATGACAGGAGGAGTTTTTTATGCTTCATATTTTCAGTAACATGAAGACCAAAGACCGGTGGCTGGTTCTTTTGTGCCTGCTGCTTGTCTGCGGTCAGGTGTATTTTGATCTGCGCCT
This sequence comes from Lachnospiraceae bacterium, assembly GCA_021202235.1. Lineage (GTDB taxonomy): Bacteria > Bacillota > Clostridia > Lachnospirales > Lachnospiraceae > UBA3305. Next base: position 5,581 of record JAJQDL010000057.1, on the reverse strand, counting down.
GCCGGACTACACGGCGGAGATCACCGTTCTGATCAGCAGTGAGGTCACAGAGCTTTCGCAGTACTTCACCGCCGGAGGAAACATGCTGGGCTGTGCCGTGTGCAGCGCCCTGCTGACCGTTGTTGTCGGATATCTGGCTGCCATGATCGCAGCCGATTTCTCGTTTGATATTCGTGCCAACGTGTTCAACAAGGTCGCGGCCATGGGCAGCGGAGAGATCAAGAAATTCTCCACCGCCAGCCTGATCACCCGTACCACCAACGATATCACGCAGATTCAGATGATCGTGGCCATGGGACTGCAGATGATGATGCGTGCGCCGATCATGGCCGTCTGGGCCATCATCAAGATCGTCGGCAAGAGCTGGCAGCTCTCCGTGGTCGTGGCCGCGGCGGTCGTCATCATCGTCGGATCAATGATTGTCATTCTGGCGATCATGATTCCCAAGTTCCGCATTGTCCAGAGACAGATTGATGACGTGAACCGGATTACTGATGAGAACCTGAGCGGCATCCGGGTCGTCCGCGCTTTTAACGCGGAGAAGTATCAGGAAGACAAGTTCGATACGGCAAACACGAACCTGATGAAGACGCAGCTGTTCACCGGCCGCGGCATGGCCTTCCTGTCCCCGATCATGATGTTCGTTCAGAGCTGCATCAGCGTGGGCATTTATTATGTAGGCGCCCGCCTGATCAACGCGATCGAGGTACCGCTGAACGGAACGCTTACAGAGGTCATGATGGCCGTCTCTGACCGTTCCCTCATGCTGGGTGATGTTGTTTCCTTCAGTTCCTATGCGCTGTATGTGGTCATGTCCTTCGTCATGCTGCTGATGATCTTCATGCTGCTGCCCCGTGCGCAGGTCTCCGCAAGACGTATTAATGAAGTCATCGATTCGGAGATCTCAGTGAAGGAAGGAACAGAGACCACGTCTGAGGAATCCGGAAGCATTGAATTCCGGGATGTTTCTTTCCGCTATCCGGACGCTTCCGAAGACTGCCTGAAACATATTTCATTCTCGGCGAAGAAAGGCGAGACCGTTGCCTTCATCGGCGCTACCGGCTCTGGGAAATCCACACTGGCCGGGCTGGCTGCAAGACTGTATGATACGACAGAAGGAAGCATCCTGGTGGATGGAAAGGATATCTCGCAATACCGTTTCGAGACACTCTATGATAAGATCGGCTACATCCCGCAGAAGGCAGTGCTGTTTGCCAACTCCGTAGAGGACAACATCACCTTCGGAAAGAGCGGCCATACGATGACCGATACCGATGTCGACCGCGCACTGGATATCTCCCAGTCGACGGAGTTCGTCCAAATGATGGATGACGGGAAGAAGAGCTGGATCGCCCAGAGCGGCTCCAATGTCTCCGGCGGCCAGAAGCAGCGTCTCTCCATCGCACGGGCTGTGGCCAGAAAACCGGAGATCCTGATCTTCGATGATTCCTTCTCCGCCCTGGATTACAAGACAGACCGTATTCTGCGGCAGAGAATTAAAACTGATCTGAAGGGGACAACCTGCCTGATCGTGGCCCAGAGAATCGGCACGATTCGCGATGCCGACCGGATCGTCGTGCTGGATAACGGCGCCGTGGCCGGCATCGGCACACACGACGAACTGATGAAGAATTGCCCGACGTATCAACAGATTGCCCTGTCGCAGCTCTCCGCCGAAGAGCTGGCGGCAAACGCGTAAGGAGGTGCTTCTATTATGCCAGAAATGAATCAGAACCGCTCTTCCGCACGAACCGGCGCACCGATGAGACGAGGACCCATGGGTGGCGGAGGCCCGATGGGAGGCATGGGCGGAGGAAAAGCCAAAGATACCCGGGGCGCCCTGGGAAAACTGATCTCCTACTGCCGGAATCAGGCGGGGATTATCCTGTTTGCCCTGGTGCTGGCCGCCATCGGCGCCGTCTTCACCATTATCGGTCCGAACCAGCTCAGCCGGATCAGCGACTATCTCTATGATGGACTGACCGCCGGTGTCTCCTCGGAGGAGATGGCCGCGGACATCCAAGAGCAGATTGAAAACGGAGAGATCAACATTCTTGACTATCTGCCGGAGGGGACAAATCCGGCGGATATCGACCTGTCCAGCCTCGACCTGACGGATACAGACGATGAGCTTTCACAGGCAATCCTTGAAAATGTCACGCTCAGTGAAGAATACCAGGAAGCTCATGCGGGCGAAGGCATTGATATGGACGGGATCGTCAGCGTCGCCCTGCTGCTGGTGGGAATCTATCTTGCCAGTGCCGTCTGCAGCTTTATCCAGCATTTCATCATGCAGACCGTGACACAGCGAACTTCCAAGCGGCTGCGTGAAGATATCAGTACCAAGATCAATCGTCTGCCGCTGAAGTACTTCTCCGGCAATGCCGCGGGCGATGTGCTTTCGCGAATGACCAACGATGTCGATATGATCGGGCAGGCCATGTCCAACAGCCTGTCGAACCTCGTCACAGCTGTGGCGCAGTTCATCGGCTGCCTGATCATGATGTACTACACCAACTGGATCATGGCGACGACGACCGTCCTCGCAACGCTCATCGGTCTTGTCCTGATGGTCGTCATCATGAGCCGCTCGCAGAAATACTTCACCGCTCGCCAGGAGAGCCTCGGCAGGCTGAACGGCTATATCGAAGAGATGTATCACGGGCACGATGTCGTTCGTATTCTGAACGCGGAAGACGAAGTGCGGGACACCTTCGATTCCATGAACCAGGCTGTGAAGAACGCAAACTTCCGTTCCCAGTTCCTGTCCGGTCTGATGCAGCCTCTGATGACCTTTATCGGTAACCTGGGCTATGTGGCAGTTTGCATCGTAGGCGCCTGGCAGATCATTAACGGCAACATCACCTTCGGCGTGATCACTGCCTTCCTGATCTATACCCGCCTGTTCGAGTCGCCGCTGCGTCAGATCTCCCAGGCCATGACGCAGGTGCAGTCCTGCGCAGCCGCCTCGGAGCGTGTGTTTGAATTCCTGGCCGAGGAAGAGATGGAGGATGAATCCTCCAAGACGGAGCACATCGAGAACGTGCGCGGCGAGGTTGAATTCCGCAACGTGAAATTCGCTTACCCGAATGCACCGGAGAAGGAAATCATCCACAACTTCAGCGTCAGGGTCGAACCCGGACAGAAGGTGGCCATCGTCGGCCCGACCGGCGCCGGCAAGACCACGATGGTCAACCTGCTGATGCGCTTCTTCGAGCCGACCGGCGGCAGCATCCTGATCGACGGCGTCCCGACGGAGAACGTCCCGCGGAGCAATGTCCACAGCCAGTTCGGCATGGTCCTGCAGGATACCTGGCTGTTCGAAGGCACCGTCCGGGAGAACCTCCTCTACAACACAGAAGGCGTCTCTGATGAACAGATGATCGAGGCCTGCAAGGCCTGCGGCATCCACAACTTCATCCAGGCTCTGCCGAACGGCTATGATTCCATCCTGCATGACAACACGGCCATCTCCGCCGGACAGAAGCAGCTGATGACGATCGCCCGGGCCATGATCCAGAACAGCCCGATGCTAATCCTCGATGAGGCGACCTCCAGCGTCGACACCAAGACCGAGATGATCACACAGCAGGCCATGGACACGCTGACCAATCACCGCACCAGCTTCGTCATCGCCCACCGGCTCTCGACCATCAAGAACGCCGACCTCATCCTGGTCATGCGGGACGGCGACATCGTCGAGCAGGGCAATCACGAAGAGCTGCTGAAGCAGAACGGCTTCTATGCGGAGCTTTACAACAGCCAGTTCGAAGAGGCGTCGTAAGCAGATCGGGCAGGAAGCAGCCTCTTCGCCCCCTGCTCACCTGCGTATAAAAGCCTGAACCACATCGAATACATTTTTGATGCGGTTCAGGCTTTTTCTTCTGTCTCCGGAACATTCTGAATGCTATTTTGTCTTAACATGTACCCTCTTCCCGGAAAATGCAATGCCGAATTTCAGGATATGGGTGATTCCATCTTCCTTCATATCCGCTTCATAACCCTTTTCATCAATCTGCGCGAACACTTCCTCTGCCAGCCCAGCCAACTTCTCTTCATCCAGATTCTTCTTCCATTTAAGTTCCATGATCATTCCCGGATAGCGTTTTTCTCTCGGAATCAGACTGATATCATACCGTCCGTCTCCAGACTCCCGGTTGGATTTGATCTTATATTGATTGTCCATCAAAGCCACCAGTCCCAGAACAAGACCATGATAGAAGCCCTCTGCTCCGGCATCGTAAAAGCTGATGGTTTTATCCATATACTCTGCCATTGCTTTCTGCAGCTTTATATGATCGTTTGCATAAAGGCTTTCCGCAATCCGGTTGGCCGTTGTCCTCGTAACCGCTCCGATCTGCAGCAGGTGAGACAGGATCTCGCTCTTATAAACTGCCGCAATTTCTCTGTTAGGAATAGAGACCTCACACAGATAGGATCCGTCTGCCTGCAGCTCTTTGCGGGGCGCTTTCAGATATCCTGCCACCAGCAGCAGGCTGTACACATTCGCCGGATCTTCGGCTAGCGATCTGTAAACGACATTCTGATCAATTCTTGCAATGACCCGCTCTCCCTGGAGCAGAGAATACAGCTTCTCAGTTATGTCATCGGTTGCAATTTTCAGAACATCCTCAAGGATCTCATTCTTCCCGCTATTTGCCCAATAGGCCTGAGGAACACATCCTCTGGAAATATAATTGATGACGGACCACGGATTATATATTTCTTCCCTGCCAAACAAATAGCCGTCGTACCAGTCCTTCAGTTCTCCTTCCTTCTCCGATACGCCATAGTACGCCAGCATTCTACGAACCTCTTCACCGGTAAATCCAAAACACCTGTCATATTTCTCATCCATGACAGAATTCACCGTCAGATTATTCAGGCCGCTGAAAATGCTCTCCTGCGCGATCCGGAGAATACCGGTAAGAAATCCATAGGAAAGATTCCGGTTATCTTTAAACGCTCCGGAAAAGAAATTTCTCATAAAACCGATGATTTCCTCGTAGAAATCTTTCGAATACCCTTCCTGAATCGGCGTATCATATTCATCAATAATAATCACCGGAGCCACGCCATAATGCGTAGTAAGCATCTTCGATAATCTCTCAAGGGCTGATGTAAGCGCCACCTCATTCGCCGTGCCGTCCAGGATCCTCGAAAAATATTCTTTTTCATAATCCGAAAGCTTCTCGCTTCCCGCCAGCTCCTGATGCCTTCCATATTCCTCCTGAAGAATCGCCCGGATCTTTTCAAGCGTTGCTTCCCAGGTATCGAACTTCACATCCTTAAAGGTGAGGAAAATCACCGGATATTTTCCCTGATGCGCACGATACTCCTCACCGCATTTCCAGATCGCCTTATCCGTAAAATACCCGGAGGTGTCTGTCTCCGTTTTCTCAAAAAAGACCCGGAGCATATCCATATTCAGAGTCTTGCCGAATCTCCGGGGCCTCGTAAACAAAGAAACCAGCGGCCTCTGATCTAAGAATTCTTTAATCAGCAGAGTATTATCCACGTAATAATAGTCCGACTGGGCCCGCAAATAATACGAAATACCGACCGCCACCGGGTTCGACTA
>JAJQDL010000035.1 GCA_021202235.1 Lachnospiraceae bacterium | reverse complement strand
ACGTAATAAAAGTCCGACTGGGCCCGCACATAATCCGAAATACCGACCGGCAGCGGTTTCCTCTCTGTACCCGCTGCCTTCTTTACATATCTCCCGGATGAGATCCTTCCGTCGCCGGGCTTCTCGGCCTCATCCGGGATCATCCAGATCTTCCCTTCTTTTACGGCGCCCGGGATTTTCCCGTTCCTGCAAAAGTTCGTCATCGTGCGTTCTGAAACATTCCAGAGAGAAGCCATTTCCCTGCAGGTCTTCATCCGCAGCACCTCCAATCCGTTCATTCTTGTAGTTCTATAATAAACGTTTTTCGGAAAGATATCAACGGTTTTTTGATTTCTTTCCGAAGAATGTTGTGCCGATTTTCAGGTGGCACGAAATAAAACAGGTCATTGTCTGATGCGGTTCAGTTTTATCTTTTTTCCTGTCTCAGTTCCATTCATCTGCCAGCAGGAAATCCCGGATATTGCGATGTTTGATTCCATCCCTGCTCATGTCAAATTCATCCAGCGTGACCACATACTTCGGGAAGTTATCCCGGATACCCGAAAATGCACCGAACTCCCTCCTGACCGTCTCTTCAGAGGCCAGCAGATAAGCAACCTGAACATAGAGCTTGTCTCCATGGTCTTCGCAGACGAAATCGATCTCTTTATCATCGACCTTCCCCACGGTGACCGTATAGCCCCGGCGCAGCAGCTCCATATAGACAATATTTTCGAGAACCAGCTGAATGTCTCTCTGATTCTGACCAAAAACCGCCTCCCGGATACCATGGTCCGCAACATAGTATTTTTCATTGACCGTGAGGATCTTCTTTCCCTGAAGATCCTGGCGTTTTACCTGATAAAACAGGAATGCATCCGTGCAGGCTCTGATATAATTTAACACGGTTTCCGTTGCGACAGAACGCCCTTCACTTTTCAGATACTTTGAAATTGTCGTAGAAGAAAATGTCGTGCCGATGTTCGCCGTGATATAAGAAATAATCCTCTCCAGCATATCCACATCACGGATATGATTCCGCTTCACAATATCCTTTAACTCCACGGAATTGAACAGATCCCGCAGATACTGGCGGCAGGCCATGTCCTCATAACGAAGATTACTCAGATAAGGCATCCCGCCAAGAGTTAGATATCGGCTGAAGCATTGACGGGTATCCGCCTCCAGATATACACTGTGATACAGTTCTGTAAATTCAGCAAAGGAAAACGGATAAATCACGAACTCCACATAACGTCCAGCCAGGTAGGTTGCCAGCTCGCCGGACAACAGTTTTGCGTTAGAACCCGTGATATAAATATCGCAGTCCAGTTCCACACGGAGAGAATTGATGCATCTTTCCCAGCCCTCCACTTCCTGGATCTCATCAAAAAACAGATATACTTTTCCGGAAATCTGCTGTACACGGCGCAGAATCTCCTCATGCAATGCCATCGCCGTACACAGAGGAGCGTTGCTCATATCCTCAAAATTCAACGCAATAAACTGCCGACGCTCCACACCATTTTCTGCGAGCTCCTCCTGAATCAGGTCAAGCATCACTGACTTTCCGCTGCGGCGAATACCTGTCAGCACCTTGACAAGATCAGTGCCGATAAACGGGCGGATGCGGCTCATATAGGTTTCCCGTTTGATCATATCCATTATTTTCCCCTTTACATTTTTACAAAATGATAGCACAGATATGATTGATATTCAAGGTGTAAAAGCCATTTTTATCAGTTGTAACTGATAAAAATGGCTATCCGGGTATAAATTTTGTGGTGGCCAGCCACTGCTGGTAACACCGGTTTTCTCTGTTTCAGGCTCTTGTGGAGTGAAAAATAGTGGAATTTTAGCAGAAAAACCGGAGCAGCCCACCCCGTTCGAGGCCAGCTGCTCCGGTAAATAAAATCAATATTCTTCTCTCTGCTGCTTCCTCCGGCGTTCCCCCGCTCAGTTCTTAAAACTGTGAATCGGCGCAGGGATCCGGCCGCCCCGGCTGACGAATTCCTCGCAGGAGTAGCGGTTGACCGGCATGATGGGCGCATAGCCCAGCAGGCCGCCGAATTCTACGGTCTCTCCGACGCCCTTGCCGATGACAGGGATGAGCCGGACCGCTGTGGTCTTGCCGTTCACCATACCGATCGCCGCCTCATCGGCGATGATACCGGAAATGGTCGCGGGGGAGGTGTCGCCGGGGATGGCGATCATATCCAGTCCGACCGAGCAGACGCAGGTCATGGCTTCGAGCTTCTCCAGCGTCAGAGCCTGACGGTTCACGGCGTCGATCATTCCCTGGTCTTCGCTGACCGGGATAAAGGCTCCGCTGAGGCCTCCCACGTAGGAGGAAGCCATGACGCCGCCCTTCTTCACCTGGTCGTTAAGAAGCGCCAGCGCCGCGGTCGTTCCGGGCGCACCGACAGATTCCAGTCCCATTTCCTCGAGGATCCCGGCCACGGAATCGCCCACCGCCGGGGTGGGAGCCAGAGACAGGTCAATGATGCCAAAGGGAATCCCCAGCCGTGCGGAGGCCTCCTGCGCCACCAGCTGTCCCACGCGGGTCACCTTGAAGGCCGTGCGCTTGACTGTCTCACAGAGCACCTCAAAGCTCTCGCCGTGAATGCTCTCCAGCGCCGTCTTCACCACGCCGGGCCCGCTGACACCCACGTTGATGACGGCGTCTCCCTCGGTCACGCCGTGAAACGCGCCCGCCATGAAGGGATTGTCATCCGGCGCGTTGCAGAACACCACCAGCTTGGCACAGCCCAGGGAATCCTGGTCCGCCGTCGCCTCGGCGGTGGCCTTCACCATCTCACCCATGAGCTTTACCGCGTCCATATCGATCCCGGTCTTGGTGGAGCCCACATTGACCGAGCTGCACACCCGCTCGGTCTGTGCCAGCGCCTGCGGAATCGACAGGATCAGGTTCCTGTCGGCCTGGCTCATCCCCTTGGAGACCAGCGCCGAATACCCTCCGAGGAAATTCACGCCCACCTCCCGGGCCGCCCGGTCCAGTGTACGGGCGATCGTAACAAAATCCTCCGGGCTCTGGCAGGCCGCGCCGCCCACCAGGGAGATCGGCGTGACGGAGATGCGCTTATTGACGATAGGGATTCCATATTCCCGCTCAATATCCTGCCCGGTTTTCACCAGATCTCTGGCATAGCGGGTGATTTTTTCGTATATTTTCTGATTGAGGCGGTCGAGATCCGGGTCGCAGCAGTCCAGCAGGCTGATTCCCATGGTAATGGTGCGGACATCCAGCTTCTCCTCCTCGATCATCCGGTTTGTCTCGATCACTTCATTAATATTGATCATTGTGTCTTTCCTTTCCTGGTGCGAATGTTTACAGATCGCTCCGCACCGCGCTACAGCCGGTGCATGCGGTCGAAGATCTCTTCCTTCTGGCAGCGGATCCGCACACCGATCTCCCCGCCCAGGCTCTCCAGCTCCTCCGCGAGCTGACTGTGCTCCTTCGGGGATTGATTGGCATCCACGACCATCATCATATTGAAGAAACCGTCCACAATGGTCTGGGAAATGTCGAGAATATTTACCTGATTCTCCGCCAGATAGGTGCACACCTTCGCGATGATGCCCACAGTATCCTTCCCAACCACAGTAATAATCGTCTTGTTCATGTTAGCCTCCTGCGCCTTTTATATCAATATTTATAATGACTCCCTATTTTATATTTTCAAAGGAATTAATTCAGGTTCAGAATAATTGGTAATATGGCTGCTTCTCTCGCCTTCAATAATCACTGTATATCTTTGCTTATAATTACGCCCCGACGCATCTTCATATTTTATACTAAAATCCGTACTAAAGCCCCAATTTCCGAAGAACCAAGAATTCCGTCCTTCTTCACATTCAACTTTCCATCGTACTTCAATTTCTTCTCCTCTCATTGCAATTGGATCTTCAATGGGTACGTCTCGGACCCACTCATATATTTTCCCATTCTTTGTATAGCATGCCTTAAGCTTTAAATCAGGTTTTATTTTGTATGCAGAATCACGCCCCTTATTTAAAAACTTCATACAAACAAATTCTCCTCCCGAAACCAAATCGGGAGCAACTATTGATTTTTTAAATACAAGGTATGGTTTTTCAATATATTGATTTCTTTTTTCTGCTTCATCTTTATCCTCTTCTCTCCTTTTGCTCTCTTCTTTAAGCCTTTCCTCATACTGTCTTTGAAGCTCTTTATAACGACAATCAAATCTCTTTTGTTCTTCATTTTCACGCTGAAATGATAATATTGTTGAAATAATACTCAAAGCAAGAGCGAGTATTGATACTATCGCACTGCATACTGTGCTATGTTCTTCAAACCATGTCATTGCTAAAATGATACTATTATCAACACAAACCATTACATTTCCTCTAGCAATGGCATTAACAATATAAATCATTATCACCACCAACAACAAACTAGCCAAAAAATGTTCTTTGATTTTTTTTAACAACTTCATCATTTTCCTCCGACCTGTTCATTAATATGTCTCCATATTATCCGAAAAATTTTATGTTTTATAATCCAGTTCTATCACTCCACATATATTATTCTCTCACCACGCCACGCAGGAACTCATCTGCGTCCGCGGCGCCACCTGAATCGGGAAATCCGACGCCCGGTAGGGGCAGTCGCCCAGAGAGATCTCCATCTTCACGGTCTCCAGGGCCAGCTCCGGGTAATTGTTCTCCTTGCTGAGATGTCCCAGGAACACCGCCCGCATCCGGTCGTGAAGAATGTGCGTGAGAAGCTGCCCGGCCGCCTCGTTGCACATGTGCCCCCGGTCGCTGAGAATCCGCTGCTTCAGAGGATAAGGATACGGCCCCACCTGAAGCATCCGCACATCGTGGTTCGCCTCGATCAGCACCGTGTCCAGCTCCTGCAGCTCGCCGATGATCCTCTCATCATATTCTCCCAGATCGGTCACCACCGCCGTTCGCTTCTCCCCGCAGACTACCCGGTAAGCCACCGGATCCACCGCATCATGGGAAATGGCGAAGGGATGCACAGTCAGATCGCCCAGCTGAAAATCCGTTTCCTTCTCAATAGGATGAAACAGCTCCTCCGGAATCTTCCCCAGCTTTTCATCGTGCTGGATCTCCGCCAACGTAGCCTCCGTGCCATAGATCGGCAGATGATATTTCCGGGAGAGAACCCCCAGACCGCCCACATGATCCCGGTGCTCGTGCGTGACCAGAACGCCTTCCAGTTCCTCCGGCTTCACGTCCAGCGCATGCAGCGCCTCCGTCACCCGCTTCCCGGGAATCCCGTCGTCGATCAGAAGATGGTGATTGTCCGATCCTATGTAAATGCAGTTGCCGCTGCTTCCGCTGGCAATGCTCGCAAGCCTCATGTTGCCCTCCATCCTCCTGTCGTCCGGCACGTTTTTTATTTTACATCGGTGAAAGTCGATGGCTTCGCGCCGCACGCTTGCCGTGACTTTCCCCGATAGCATATCAAATCACAATAGAGTTTGCAACTGCTTTCGCGTCTCCTCCGGGGTCCCTCCGTTATCGATCACACGGTCAGACAGACGGCGGAAGACCTCCTCCGGCTTCTGGCTGCGCATCACATCCAGGCATTTCTCCCGGCTGTAGCCACGGGAGGCCATCAGACGGCGGATCCGCACCTCCTCCGGCGCGTAAATGTACCAGATCTCCCGGCACAGCTCCCGCAGCCGCGCTTCCTCCGGCAGGGCGGTCTCATAGACGACCAGCGGTTCCTCCGCCGTCGCAATGCGCACCCGCACCTCCTCGTACACTCGGGGATGGGTCAGCGCATTGAGCTCCTGCCGCCGCGCCTCCGAGTGAAAAACGATCTCCGCCAGCGCGCTGCGGTCGATCGCGCCGTCCGCCCCGAGGATTCCCGCTCCGAACGCCTCCGTTACCGCCTGAAAGCAGCTCCCGCCGGGTTCCATCAGCTCCTGCGCCACCGTATCAGCCTGAATGATGCGGGCTGCCCAGCCCTCCTGCAGGAGAGACAGCACGGTACTCTTCCCCACACCCACACCGCCGGTGATGCCAATCACTCTCTTTTCTTTCCTCTCCATCACGCCCCGCCTTATTTCGTATCAAACCAGGTATATCCGGCCTGTATATCAACCTCCAGCGGCACAGCCAGCGCGGCCGCACCCTGCATCTCCCGCGTCAGAATTTCCCGGACCTGCATTTCCTCTTCCACCGGTGCCTCGATCACCAGTTCATCATGGACCTGCAGGATGATGCGCGCCTGCAGCTCCTCCGCCGCCAGCGCCCGGTCCACACGGATCATGGCGATCTTCATGATGTCTGCAGCCGTCCCCTGGATCGGGGAATTCATCGCCACCCGCTCTCCGAAGGAGCGCTGCGCGAAATTGCTGGATTTAAGCTCGGGAATCGGGCGGCGGCGGCCGAACAGGGTCGTCACGTAGCCCTGCTGTTTCCCCTGCTCCACCAGACCGTCCAGATAGGCCTTCACGCCGGGATAGGTCTCAAAATACTGCTCGATATAGGCGGCCGCCTCCTTCCGGGAAATGCTCAGATCTTCACTGAGCCCGAAGGCGCTGATGCCGTACACGATGCCGAAATTCACGGCCTTGGCATTCCGGCGCTGCTCCGGCGTCACCTCGTCAAAGGGAATGTGGAACACCTGCGAGGCAGTCATCCGGTGGATGTCCTGTTCCTCCCGGTAGGCCTCGATGAGCTTCTCATCCCCCGACATATGCGCCAGGATACGCAGCTCGATCTGCGAATAATCGGCGTCCACGAAGAGACAGCCCTCCTCCGGCACAAAGACCTTGCGGATGGCCCGCCCCAGCTCCATGCGGATGGGAATGTTCTGCAGGTTCGGCTCGGTGCTGCTGATCCGTCCTGTGGCTGTGATGGTCTGATTGAACGTCCCGTGGATCCGGTTATCGCTGCCGATGAAGACAGCCAGACCGTCCGCATAAGTGGATTTCAGCTTGGCCAGCGTCCGGTACTCCAGGACCTTCCCCACGATGGGATGAACCGGTTTCAGCTTCTCCAGCACGTCGGCGGACGTGGAGTAGCCGGTCTTCGTCTTCTTTCCATAAGGGAGCTTCAGATCTTCGAACAGGATCTCCCCCAGCTGCTTCGGGGAATTGATATTAAATGTCCTCCCTGCCAGCTCATAGATCTCCGCCTCCAGAGAAGCGATGCTTCCCGCGAGATTCCTCCCGTATTCCGCCAGGGCCTCCCGCTCGACCCGCACGCCCGCCTTCTCCATCCGATCCAGGGAGAAGATCAGGGGCATCTCTACCTCGGCAAACAGCCTGTCCATGCCGCTTTCTGCCAGACGTTTTCGAAGCGTTCCCGCCGCCTCGGCCAGGATCCGCGCCGCGTCCGCTTCCGGCCCGGAAAGCATCGTCTCTCCCAGACAATCGCGGGCTACTTCATCCAGCTCATTGGTAGTTTTCAGCGGATTGAGCAGATAGGAAGCCACTCCGACATCGAAATAATGCGGAGACTCCTGCAGATTCCATTTCTTCAGATCAGATTTCAGATTCAGCACCGCCACGCAGGGCACACACTCCGCCAGACGATTCACGGCCTCCTCCAGGCAGGCAAGCGTCAGGTCTCCTTCCGCCAGCACAGACACCACCTCACCGCGCCCCGCCACACAGAGCGCCACGCTGCAGCGCTCCCGGGCCGGTTCCGGCTTCTTCTTCCCCTTCTTCGGAGCGGGCGGCTCCGCAAAGGGATTCTCCACCTCGCGTTCGAGGAAAGTAAGACCAACGTAAGTCTCCCTCGCCAGCGCCGCAAAGAGGCTTTCTGCCTCCGCGCGCGTCCTCACCTCTCGAAAGGAGGTCTGCGGCCGCTCCTCCGCCCCGAAGGAAGCCACGTCAAAATGCTTCATCAGCGTCCGCAGCTCCAGCCGCGCCACCACCTCGTAGGCTTCTTTCGTGAAGAGATTCCCCAGCCGTGCCGCCTCGAAGTCAAGTTCCACCGGCGCCTCGGTGCAGATTGCCGCCAACCGCCGGCTCATTTCCGCCAGATCAAAATGCTCCTCCAGCGCCTTCTTCGCCCGCGGCGGCCGCACTTCATCCTGATGCACCCGCAGGTTCTCCAGGCTCCCGTAGGCCGCGATCAGCGCTGTCGCCGTCTTTTCGCCGATGCCCGGCACGCCGGGAATGTTGTCCGAAGCATCCCCCATGAGTGCCTTCACATCAATGAACTCCGTGGGCGTCACCCCGTATTTCTCCTTCACATCCGCCGCGAAATACATCTCTGTGACTGTGCCGCCGCCCTTTGTCTTGGGAATACGGATGCAGGTGCGCTCTGTCGCCAGCTGCAGCAGATCCCGGTCGCCGGACACCAGCGTCACCGCCAGCCCCCGCGCCTCAGCCTGCCGTCCCACGGTCCCCAGGATATCGTCCGCCTCATAGCCCGGCAGCTCCAGCAGCGGAACCCCGCAGGCCGTCAGCAGTTCCTTCAGCAGCGGCACCTGTTCGTGAAGCTCCGCAGGCATGGGTTTCCTCGTCCCTTTGTAGCCGTCATACATCTCATGTCGGAAGGTCGGCTCCCGCCGGTCGAAGGCCACCGCCAGATACTGCGGTTTCTCCTCCTCCAGCACCTTCAGCAGAATATTCATAAATCCATACACTGCGTTGGTGTGCAGGCCTTCCGAATTCGTCAACTCCGGAATTCCGTAAAAAGCGCGGTTTAAGATACTGTGTCCGTCGATACAAACGATCTTCTCTGCCATATCTTCCTCATTTCCTGCAAATACGGGCTCACGCCCTCTGTTATTTCCTGTTGTTTTCAATGACCTCATACCGTTTTCCGCCCCGTCAGTCACAGGCTGTTCCGAAGAAAGTTCAATCCTCCCGGATGACATATTTCCGCGTCTTCCAGGTTCCGGAAAAATAGTAGACCAGCCCGATCCAGAAGGGCGTGAAGCTGGCCAGCGCATCGCCCAGCCAGAATCCCACATATTCCATGTTCAGCGCCAGGCCGAACAGCAGCGACAGGCCGATACGAAGAATGATACCGTCCAGAATCGCTGTGACAAAATTGATCCGATAATTGCCGCTGCCGTTAAGCAGCGTGTTCATGGGCGCCCGGCAGGCGGCGCCGTAGAAGATCAGGATCGCCACCGGCAGAAATTCCATGGCCACCGCCATGACCTCCTCCTCGGAGATAAAGATTCCGAAGATTTGCCGCGGGAAGAGCAGCATCGCCACCGTCATCACGGTCGACGTTGTCAGGGTGACGACAAAGGCGGTCCGCATGATCTGCGGAACCCGCCGGTATTTCCTGGCGCCGATGTTCTGCCCCACCATGGAGGAGCCCGCTGTATTTACTGCATTGGAGATCAGATTACTGATGCTGTTAAACTTACTGGCGACACCCGCCACTGCGGAGACCTCTACGCCGTAGGAATTAATCCAGGAATTGACAAAGAGCTTGGAGAACTGCACCGAGGCACTCTTGATCGCCATGGGAACGCCCAGCTTCACCAGCTTTCCCAGCATTTCTCCATCCAGACGCAGGAAATCGCGCCGCCTCATGGAGAATCCCAGTCTTTCCCGGCTGTACCACAGAAAGATGCCGCAGCACAGGAAACTGATTCCCTGACTCATGATGGTCGCCAGCGCCGCCCCCATCGCGCCCATCTGAAACTGCAGTACAAAAAGCAGATCGAGGACCACATTCAGAATCGCTGCCGCAGAGATAAAGATAAACGGATGGCGGGAATCTCCCATCCCGCGGAGTACGGCACTGACCATATTGTAGCCATAGATGAAGACCAGCCCCACCATGCTGACGGTGGCATAGACCATCGCCTGATCCCAGGAGCTCTCCGGCGTATTCATCAGGCCAAGGATCCCGCCTCGGAAAAGCAGACAAACCACACTCAGCACCAGGGCGCAGGAAATCAGGAAGGTGAACATAGTTCCGATCAGCCGCCCCAGTCTCTCCCGCTGTTCCGCGCCGATCAGCTGTGCGATGATCACCTGTCCGGCATTGGAGAATCCCATCGCCAGAAAGGTCAGGAAATTCGTGACATCCCCGCCCACAGCTACGGCGGAGAGACCAACCTTCCCCATTGCCTGTCCCACGATCACCATGTCAGCCATATTGTAGACCACCTGGAGCAGATTCGACAAAAACAGAGGAGCCGCGAACACAAGCAGCTGCTTTGTGACACTCCCCTCCGTAAAATCTGTGATCATCTTCTTCTCTTCCTGTGTCTGCATGTCTCTTTGCCTTCCCGATCGCCGGTAACTGTTTTGTCGTTCGCCCGGCTCTCCTCCAAAAAAGTGCCGCCAACCCATACACTTTCATTGATTTGAACCTTATTGTAGACCCGTCGCCGCACGAATGTCAAGCCATCTCATCGACCTCTGCACGGACATATCCGGCTCCTCCCCCACACCCGGTTTCGGAATCTCACGGAAGAAAAACGCACAAAATTTCCTCCCGGACTCTTGTGCCGCCCCGTTTCCCGTGGTATGCTCTGTTCTGTCGCCGTCTGCTTTCCGGCGGTAATCTGTGTATCATCCGGGGACGAATGTTTACCCCCGGCATCATCGCATCCTGCAGGAGGAAAACATGCACTTCCCCAGACTCTTTATCTTTGATATGGACGGCCTGCTCTTTGACACGGAGCGGCTCTTTATGGAAATTCTCGGACAGACCATGGCGGAGTATGGCTATCAACTGACCCGGGAGCACTATATGGCCACCGTCGGTCTCTCTCAGGCGGATGTCATCGGAGTAATGAAGGGCTTTTACGGCACAGATTATCCCTGCCGGGAGATCTCTGCAATCGCACACGACCGGCTCAGTGCTCAGGCCCGCACAAAGCCTCTACCCGTGAAGCGGGGGCTCCGCGAACTGCTTCAGTTTCTGGCAGACGGCGGCCACCCCTGCTGCCTCGCCTCCTCCTCTCCCTGGGAGTCCATCCAGGTCTACCTCGAAACCTCCGGGCTGGACCGTTTCTTCTCCTATATCATGTCCGGCAGCGATCTGCCTCACTCCAAACCCGATCCGGAGATCTTCCTTGCCTGCTGCCGGCATTACGATGTGCAGCCCTCCGAAGCGCTGGTCCTGGAGGACTCGGAGAACGGCGTCCGGGCCGCGGTAAACGGCGGAATTCCTGTCGTCTGCATCCCCGACATGAAAAGGCCGCCGGAAGATCTGCTGGCGCAGACCTGCCTGACCGCGCCGGACGGCTTCGCGGTTCTCGACTACCTGAAAGGGCTGCCCGCCGGCGATTAATCGCCGGGCGGCAGCCCTTTTTTCTTTGCATCAGCTGCTGCCACGGGTTGCTCCGTGCTAATACACTGCTGTGCATACGTTCGATTACGAAAATCAAAGATTTTCCATCCCACTTATCCCGCAATCCTACATTACTGCAAGTTCCGAATCAAATTCACCATCTCGATGGCGGAGCAGGCCACATCGTAGCCCTTATTTCCCGCCTTGCTGCCGGCGCGTTCGATGGCCTGCTCGATGTTGTCCGTCGTCAGAACGCCGCACAGCGCCGGCCCGCCGGTGTTCAGGCTCACCGTCGCGATGCCCTTACTGCC